>CAMJHU010000083.1 GCA_946405565.1 uncultured Clostridia bacterium | reverse complement strand
AGGCATGGGAGAGAAATGACAGCGGCTGCTAGAGATACGCTGATGGATTCGATTTTTTTCAGAATAAGCGCGCACGGTGCGGCAACCCGATAAAGGGAAGCCGCGCCGTTTTTTATTCTATGCCGTCTTCCGGACGGGTTTCGCTATCCTCGGTAATGCAGTAGGCAAAAAGCTCACGCAGACGTTCCTCCCGCCCGCAGAGATAAAGATAGCCGAAAAGCGCTTCCAATCCCGTCGCCGCGCGATAGGCTGCCACATTCCTCCGCGGCGTGTGAGCCGCGTGGTAATTGCGCCCCCGCCGGAATACGCCCGCCTCTTCCTCGGTGAGACAGGGGAGCAAGCGCTCCATATAAGCCGCCTGCGCCTCGCAGCGCACCATGGCAACCGCCCGGCTGTGGAGTTCTCCCGCGTGAACACGGCTGCTGACCGCTAAATATTCCCGCGCCATCATTCCGAACACGCCGTCCCCCACAAAGGCAAGTACGTCGCTGCCGTATTCACGGGGAGACCGGGATACGGTATTGGGTTCGGCGTTTTCTTCACGGTTTGCAAAAAAACTCATAATGCCAGACCTCTCGCCAAACGCGCTTCCGCGTCGTCAATGAACTGTACCGCCGTGCGGGGGGAACGTCCGCCCTTGAGGGTCGCCCAGCGTTCGGCAGCCATTTCCAGTTCCAGCGCGTCCACGCGCAAATGCCGTTCCTGCGCGAGCGCGTGGATAATGCGGAAATAATTGGTGCGGTCGGGGGCAAGGAATGTCACCTGCACGCCGAAACGGTCGGAAAGCGAAAGCGATTCCTGAATGGTGTCGGAAGCGTGAATCTCGTCGCCGCGGCGGTCGGAAAAGGCTTCATTGAGCATATGACGGCGATTGGTGGTGGCATAGATCAGGGCATTGTCAGGACGCGAGGCTATTCCGCCCTCCAGTACGCCTTTGAGCGCCGCGTAATTTTCATCACCCGCCTGAAAGGAAAGATCGTCAATAAAGATAATGAATTTCAGCGGCAGTCCCGCGATTTCCTGCACAATATCGGGGTACTCGCTGAGATAGGGCTTGGGCAGTTCAATCAGGCGCAGTCCCTTATCACAGAATTCGTTGAGCAGCGCTTTGACCGTAGAAGATTTGCCGGTACCGCGGTCGCCGTAGAGAAGACAGTTATTCGCGGGCAGACCGCTGAGAAAGGCAAGGGTATTGTCAATCACCGGCTGGCGGACGGTTTCATATCCCTTGAGTGAATCGAGGGTTACGAAATCGGGATTTGGGATGGGAACGCAGTGTCCCGCACGGCGCACAAAAGCAATGTAGCGGGCATATTCCCCGCAGCCGTTGGCTACATGAAACCGCACAATGCCGTCATAGGTGATGTCCATACTGCCGCAGTCCCAGCGGGGGAGTATGTCAAAGGGCGCGTCGCCGAATGCCTCACGGCGGGGATAGGCTTCCAGCAGCGCTTCGGGCGTGAGTGCCGCCAGTTCGCGGAGCGTGGCAAGATCACGATGCACAGCGCTGAGCGTGCAGCCGTCCGACCACGATTTGTCTGCCCCGCCGCCGAAAATTTCTCCGCCTGCCGCCGCACGGGTAAACACATTATCGTCATAGACCACCTTGTTGTAAATCGCGTCGCTGAGCGATTCGGCGCGGCAGTCCTCCGCACTGAGCAGGGAGAAGAATTCGCCCCACTTGGCGGCAAATGCGTCGGGAGCGTCCTTCATGCCATCCAGCAAAGCGTCAAGACTGCGGATGAGTGCATCGCGCAGCAAGCCGTGATACACCGACAGCGCCGACAGCTTTATGTGAAGCAGTTGTATTTGGTTGAAACCATTCATAACCGATACCACCTTGTGTAAAATTCTGTCCGGGAGGGAATGCTATCATTTTACCTCATTGCGGACACAAAGTCAATGAATTCTATTGGATATGGGATGGAAACCAAATTTTGAAATTTATAAAAAAATTCCAAGAAATCTATTGGCATTACGACAAAAATATGCTATGATATTTTGTTGTATCTTGATAATAAGGAGCAATCCGTTTATGACAACCTTTCGAGTGGTTCATACATCTGACCTCCATCTGGGGTCACTTTTTTCCGCCACACCCGAAGTGGCGGCGCAGAGAAAACAGGAGCAGATCGACACGCTCAAGCAGATTCTGGATCGCTGCACCGAAATTAACGCCGATGCCCTGCTGATCGCGGGCGATTTGTTTGACGGCATCAAGGTGGAGCGCCATCTGCTCGACGACGTCAGGGAAATGATGAGTCATTACCGCTTTTATATCTTTATCACACCCGGTCGTCACGACCCTGCCGCGCCTGATTCCTGCTACCGTGAGGAATGGCCGCAGAATGTACATATCTTCCGCGGGGGCATGGAAAAATTTGAAATTCCCGAAAAGAACACCTGCGTCTGGGGCGCGGGCTTTACCAAGCCCTATTGCGGGGAAACGCTGCTGACGCATTTCACGCCTGTTGCCAGCCGTATCAACGTACTGATGATGTACGGCGAACTCACCGATACGCCCCGTTCCGACAGCCATTGCAATCCCATCTACCGCGAAGCGCTCGAAAACTGCGGCGCGGACTATGTGGCACTGGGACATTCCCACCGCGCCCAGTTGTTTGAAGATCACGATTTTCTCTACGGCTACTGCGGTTCGCCGTCGCCGCGCGGTTTTGACGAACCGGGCGAAAAAGGCGTGCTGTCGGGCTATGTGGCAAAGGGATTTGCCCGCATGGAATTTACGCCGCTGGACGTGCGGCAGTATTACACCGAAAAAATCGACGTGAGCGGCTGCGAAACCACCCGCGAATTTACGGGCAGAATCGTGACGGTGCTGCGTGACCGGCACGGGGAAAGCTTTTCGCACCATCTCTACGATATCACCATTGGCGGCTCATTGGAGAACGGCATCATTCCCGCTCTTCCCGAAATCCTCGCACGGCTGCGCGAATCGGTCTTTTATGTGCGTCTGACCGACCGAACCTCCACTTCGCTCGATCTCGATCTGCTGATGAACGACGGTTCCCTGCGGGGCGCCTTTGTCAGAAAGCTGGTCGGCAAAATGCAGACCGACAGCCGCAACCGTGAACTGTATATGCGCGCGCTGCTTTACGGACTCCGCGCTTTTGATGGGGAGATAGAAATCGATGAAAATTACTGAAATCAATATCCATTGCTTCGGCAGGCTCAAACATTTTGTGCTTCGTCCGACCGACGGGGTAAACTTGGTCTACGGCGAAAACGAATCGGGCAAAACCACCGTCATGGCGTTCCTCAAGGCGATGCTCTACGGCATGGACAGCGAAACGCGCCGTCGGTATGAACCGTGGGACGGCGGTCAGCCGGGCGGTACATTGGAGCTCATGCTCGACGACGGCAAGACGTTTCTGCTGAGCCGTACCTTCGGCGCCGTCAAGAACGAGGATCGGATTTCCCTCTTTAACCGTACCCTCGCGGAATCGGTGATCCTTCCCGCCGGTCAGGAACCGGGCGTATTGCTGCTGGGCATGAATGTCAAGAGTTTTGTCAATACCCTCTATATCGGTCAGAGCGGCGTATCGCTGGCGGGTGAGAACAGTGAAATCACCGCGCGGCTGGTCAATCTCGCCTCAGCAGGCGACGAACGCATCTCCAAGGGCGAGGTGGAAAAGCGCCTCACAACTGCCGCTTCCATACTGGATTCCAAAAAAGCCGCCGCCATTCTGCCGGAACTGCGCAAACAGCGGCATGAGCTGCTGGAATCCCGCGCCGAAATGCAGAAATCGCTGGCGGCGGCAGATGAAATGCGGGACGCCCTCGCGCTCGCTTACAGCCGGCGGAATTCGCTGACCAAAGAGCGGGACTTTCTGCGCAACGCTTCGGGACGGCTCGAAATGCAGGCGGAACTGGACAATATCGACAGCGTCATTGCGGCGCGTGAAAAACTGACGTCACTGGAAGCCCAGTGCGCTGAACTGGACGCCGCCTTCAGCGGAGAACGGGGTGAAAAAATGGCGGCGTTCCTGGCGGACGCGGGCAGCCTCATGGAAGAACAACAGTCCAAACGCGCACAGCTGGAAGAAAAACAAAAGGCATTTGACGAGTGGAAAAAGCAAGCCGAAAGCATTGATCGCGGCAAGCTCTCCCTCACCAGAGTGGTCAATAAATATCCCAAGGAAATCGCCGGGGCATTTGAACGGTATGACGCGCTGATGAACGAAAAGCAGGAAGCCGAACAGGCACTTGCCAGTGCCGAAGCCGACAAGAGCCGCATGAGCGACACCCTGCTGGTACTGGTGGTCTGCGTCGTGGTGATACTGAGTTCCGTGGTATTGGGCGCGGTGGCACACTGGATTTTCTATGTGGTGGGCATTATCGCCGTCGTAAGCATTGTGGCTTATCTCACCGTCTACAAAAAAGGTTTCAAGGTGGACGGGCTCGGAGACGAACGCACGGAACTGCAGGGAATTGAGGAAGAACTGCGACAGCTAAATCTCGATATGCAGCCCATCTTTGAACTCTTTGCCGTAAACAACATGGAGCAGTTTGACCGCGAATACAAGGAAATCGAGGCACAGCTCAAACAATATACCGCTTACCGCACACAGAAACAGGCGCTTCGGAAGGAAGTGGAATCCCTCATGGACGACATGGACGAGATTCAGGCGACATTGCGGGAGCGGCTATCGGAATATCATCAGGTGGATTCCAACGAAGAGGCGCTGACCATTATCTCGCGGCTCTTTGACATGAAACAGCGCCATGACGACCTTCATGCCCAGCGGGATCAGGCACAGGAGCACTATCGCACGTTGCTGCGGGAACGGGATTTTGACAAGCTTGTGGAACGCGGCAAAGCGCTTCGCGGCGATATTACATTGGATGTGCCGGACAATTTTACCTCTGAAAGAATCAACGGGCGGCTTCACGTTGCGGAAGAAAAACTGAATGAAATCACACAGGAAATCATCCGGCGTGAAACGGAACTTTCACTGCGTCCCTACAATGAACAGGATGTGGGCGGCATTACCGAAGAACTGAAAGCCCTTGGCAAACGCATGGAGCATTATGAATTTGAGCTGGCTGCCCTCAATGAGGCGCAGAACGCGCTCGACGAGGCGTTTGAAGAGATGAAGCTGGATTTCGGTCCGCTGATCAATTACCGCGCCAAGCGCATTCTCAGCGGCATGATTGGCGAAGAATACAGCGCGCTGTTTGTCACCAATAAGCTCACACCCTCCGTGACGCCCGCCGGAACCGACGAACCCCGCGGCTGCGACGTGTTGAGCGCGGGAACCGCCGATCAGGTATATCTGGCACTGCGGCTGGCGCTGTTGGGTCTGATGGCGGATGAATCGCTGCCGGTGGTGATGGACGATTCGCTGGTGCAGTTTGACGATACCCGCATGGAAAAAGCACTGGGGTTCATCCGCGACGACCGCGCACGCGGCGAGCTCGGACAGGTCATTCTCTTTACCTGCCATAAGCGGATACTGCTGGCAGCCAAGCGGCTGGATATGATTGACGGCGTGTTTCATATGGCGCAGTCGGAATGAGATCAGTGATATCGGTCTGACCGTTTCATCGAGCAAACGCCAAAACAGCCGGTCATTCCTGAGCTATTGTCAATCACTTTCTGCGCTGTTTTGTATACCATAGTGTTTTGATAAGGAACTATGCGAAAATAACTGAACCATTTCACTTGCTGAAACACGCAAGTATACTGTAATTTCAGACAGAAAATGACGGATTAAATTCTGCATAGTTCCTAAAACAAGTGCATTTTGCGCTCCCCCAGTCGCTGGGCGACAGCTCTGCTGACGCACGACTGGGGGAGCGCTTATATTATGGACGGTGTATCACCAATCCGTTTTCTCCGCATATTCTGACAGTGTACGAACACAGAATATGATCATGATAACGGAGTGGATGATTATGTGCGGAATTGCAGGAGAAGTCTGTCCCAAAGGCGGCGTGACAGGGGAATATGCTCACGCGGCGCAGGACGCCATGCGGCGGCGGGGTCCCGATCAGAACGGACTCTATCTGAGCGACAGCGCGGTGCTGATACATACGCGTCTGTGCGTAGTGGATATCGAAAACGGGCGGCAGCCCATGAGCTGTCTGTCGGACGGCAGCCGGTATGTCATTGTCTATAACGGGGAATTGTACAATACCGCTGAAGTACGCGCCGAACTGCTGGCGCACGGCTGCGAATTCAAGGGTCATTCCGACACGGAAGTGGTATTGAATGCCTACACTGTGTTCGGATCGGACTGCGTCAATCATTTCAACGGCATCTTTGCCTTTGCGGTCTGGGATGAAAAGAAGCGCCGTCTGTTCTTTGCCCGCGACCGCATTGGCGTCAAACCATTCTTCTATCGGATTCAGGACGGGAAGTTCCTTTTTTCCTCCGAGATCAAGGGCATACTTGCCCAGATGGACGAACCGCCCGAAATTGACGCAAAGGGCGTCATGGAAATCATGCTGATCGGTCCCGGACGCACGCCCGGCTACGGTGTGTTTAAGGGTGTCGAAGAACTCAAACCCGCTCACTGCGGCTTCTTTGATGACGACGGTCTGCGCCTTTACCGTTACTGGCGTCTCAAAGACCGCGAACACACCGAGACATTTGAACAGACTGCCGAATATGTCCGTTATCTTGTCACTGACGCGATCAAACGGCAGCTTGTCGCCGATGTGCCGGTAGGGACCTTTCTTTCAGGCGGATTGGATTCCAGTCTGATTTCTTCTGTTGCCTCACGGGTGATGCGGGAACGCGGGGAGCGGCTCCAAACCTTTACCATTCAGTACAAGGATAATGACCGCTATTTCAAATCCTCCAAATTTCAGCCCAACAGCGACAGTGATTTTGTGGGGGAGATGGCGGATTATCTCGACTGTGACAGCCACATGATCGAAATCGATACGCCCGCACTGGTGCAGGCACTTTTTCGCGCCGTGGACGCCCGTGACTTGCCCGGTATGGCGGATGTGGATTCCTCGCTGTTGCTCTTCTGCGAGGAAATCAAAAAGCACGTCACAGTGGCGCTGTCGGGCGAATGTGCCGACGAAATCTTCGGCGGCTACCCGTGGTTCCGCGACCCGACGGTTCGCGCGGTCAACGGTTTCCCATGGGCGCAGTCCACAGCTTATCGCGCCGCTTTTATCCGTCCGGAATTCACTGCCCAAATCCATCCCGATGAATATGTGCAGGACAAATATCTCGCGTCTGTCCGCGAAACCGACAAGAACCCCGGTCTTTCTCCGCTCGAATCCCGTATGAAGGAAATGGTTCATCTCAATCACCATTGGTTCATGCAGACGCTGCTTGACCGAAAAGACCGCATGAGTATGTACAACGGGCTGGAGGTGCGTGTGCCGTTCTGCGATTATCGCATTGCGGAGTACCTTTACGGCGTGCCGTGGGAATTCAAGGACTACCTGGGATACGAAAAGGGGTTGCTGCGGG
>CAMJHU010000082.1 GCA_946405565.1 uncultured Clostridia bacterium | reverse complement strand
TATACGCCATGGTAAAGAAGGTCGTCAGACCGGCGATAATCTCCGTCCGGATATTTGTCCCGTGCTCTTTGAGATGAAAGAGTTTTTCCAAAAAAAATTCCTCCTCTTCGGACACGGGGCAAGCCCCGCCTTGTCCGAAATAAATATCATATAAAACCGTATCACAGCCATACCAATGGGTTCGCAGCCTGTCCTGTATTCCGAAAAGAAGTGGCATACAGCCATGACACGGTAATATATTCCCGATCACTATCCACAACTTAGGGAAATAAACTCCCTCCGTCTCGCCTGCGGCGAGACACTTCCCTCAAAGAGGGAAGCACTATTCGGCTCCCTCTTTGAGGGGGCTGTCAGCGTAGCTGACTGGGGGAGTGATTAAGTTGTGGATAGTGTATTCCTGATGGAATGAACGGCTTCCGAGGTGCAGAAACAATCAGCTTTCGCCCTCGCTCACTGCGCCGCCCAGCCGCTCGGCACGTCGATAGTCCGCCTGCGCCAGATCAATCTCGCGGAACACCTCGTAGAGATTGGCGCGGGAGGAAAGCACCTGCCGGAGATTTTCGTTCTTTTCGCCCGACGCGGGAAGATGCTCCAGCAGATCGATGGCACTGTTGTATTCCCCCAGCGCCCCGTAAAATTCCTGTTCGTCGCGGCGGCAGAGACATACCCCCCGTCGGAAGTGGCACAGCGCCTCCATAAAGACGTGCGGTGTTTCCTCGCGCTCCTCGGATGAACGCATATATCCGGCTGCCTTGCGATAAGCATCCGCCGCCTGACCGATCCTGTGCATTTCCTCTTGGCACACCCCCATCGAAAACCAATGGGAGCCGTAAAACCCGTTGAGAACCTCATCCGGCATTCCCGAATGATCCAGCAGATCAATCGACTGCGCCAGATCGGACTGCATATTTTTGAAATTGCCCAGCTCGCGATAGGCGTCGGAACGGTTCTTGAGCATAATCGCCATCACCATTTCACTGCCTTCTTCGTTCTCTTTGAGGGCAATGGCACGGGTCACATCATCCACCTCGCCGCGGTAATCCCCCAGCCGATAGCGGATACAGCCCCGCGCATTGAGACAAAACGCCAGTTCGTGGCGGGCATGTTCCTCCGGCAGCAGCCGTTCAAATACTTCGATTGCCTTGGTAAACGCCTCCGCCGTGGCGGGATTATCGTCCAGTGCGTCGTATATTTCACCCAGCGTCTTGAAGCAGGAACCGTATTGATAGACATAGTTCGCCTGCTGTGAACGCTCCCTCTGCTCAAATGACGGGTGGGCAAACAGCTTCTCAAATGCCGCCACAGAATCACGGTAATAGGGCAGCGCCACTGCATACCGTCCGCCCCGCACATGGCACTCGCCAATGTTGGAGAGCAGCGACGGCAGCAGATCAATCACCTTGCCATCCTTCTGATCACTGTTTTTCAGACAGCGATAAGCGTTTTCAAACGCCTCCAGTTCCCTTGCCGCAAATTGCGCCGTCAGAATGTCCGGCGCAGAAGAGAGCGCTTCATCTCTGTCCGGAGCATCGTGTCCGGGATCGGCGTTATACCAGCAAATACCCTCCTGATTGTAAAGCTCCGCCGCGGGCAGTGTCTCTCCGGCGTCTTCATACGCCTTTGCCGCCGACAGGAAATACGCCGCGCATTCGGCGGGATTGAGTCCGATTTCCCGCGAGAGGAGCGCATATTTGACCAGTCGGTCTCTGGACTTGGGTCCATCGCCGGTTTTTGATACGGCTCCGACGTATGCACGATACGCGTCGCGTGCCTGCGGCATCTGCCCCATCGCGGCATAGCTGGCGGCACGTCCCACTAACGCGGATTCCCAGACATCCATCTGCGCCACGTCATCGTAGGCTTTGCCATTCTTATCAAAGGTGTGCTCCGCCACAGCGTCAAAATACGCTACCGCTTCCTCATTTCGTCCCACCACGCGACAGTAATCCCCCATCGCAAAGTTCAGATAGGCAAGGTCGAGTTGGGATTCCTCTTCCACATAGGGCTTTTCACTCAGCAGCAGTGCGATTCGGGTCTCGTCCCCGTACAGTTCCAGCAACCCCAACCGGAGCGCCGTGCGTCTTCCGGCGCGAAGCAGTTCGATCCACTCATCATAATGCTCCTTCTCCTGAAGCAGACGGGTCAGCGCTTCCATACCGCTGCTCCTGCCGCGTGTCTCAAACTGCGCCGCCTGCTGCTCATCTCCACGCTTTTCGCACATCTGGGCGATGATCTGACAGTCGCCCGCCACCAGCAGCCCAAAATACGGCAGACGGTTCCGCATACGCTCCAGCAGCTCCACGGCTTTGACGGCTTCCGATACACAGGCAGACAGCGTGTATTTTGACGGCTGTGAAAACAGCGACAGTCCCATATAGCGATAGGCAAAGGCAGCTTTTTCGGCGGAAGTCATACGCATGGCAACGTATTCAATCTCCTGCCATCCCGCCTGTTCCAGCGGTTTTCCCTGCGCGTCGGCTTCCAGCGCCGCGACGCTGTCGCGGAAATAACCTACAGCCTCTTCGTAACGTCCCGCCCGATAATGCAGAATTCCCAGCAACAGATTCATATCGGCAACAATGCCCGGAATGCTCCCGAAAGGCGACTGACCCATCTCATAGGAATAGGACGAACACAGCGTTATTGTTTCCGTGCAAAGCGCCGCGCAGTCGGCAAATT
The DNA here is from genome assembly GCA_946405565.1 of uncultured Clostridia bacterium. GTDB lineage: Bacteria > Bacillota > Clostridia > Oscillospirales > Acutalibacteraceae > RUG762. The sequence goes on along the minus strand of CAMJHU010000082.1, from coordinate 4,829 downwards.
GACAGTCACGCGCCGCTGCCAGTGCTTTCAGCCGCATGGCAGCCGGTTCATAAAAATCCCTGATGCCTACGTGGCGGCATTCCTGCACGCAAAGCTGCGCCAGACGTGTGACCTTTCCCGTATCGGTGGCGGATACAGGATCGTAGCAGGTCTGATACAACGCCTCACTGGCGGCAAAATAGGCAGCCTGTATAAACATCCGGCTGTCCACCTTCACGCCCTCGTCCCGCAGTGACAACAGACGCAGTACCGGCTGCTCAAACCACTTGCCGTTATACCCTGTGTCGTCGTCATAGGTAAATGCCATGCCCGCATATCCGCAAGCCAGCGACAGCGCATAAGGATCGTGGTTCAGCATATCCATCTTTTCCATCAGCGGCAGCAGCATCCTACCTGCCGCATGATAAGCGCCATTCTGACACAGAATAGCCCCGTAATAAGCCATACAGGTCAGTCCTGATTCAGAAGCACCGTTATCCCCCGCCGGACAGAATTCCGCCAGCAATGTGCGCACTTCATCCACACGTCCCTGCCGCATCAGAATCTGTGACAGCTTCGCGACGGCGGACTGCTGCCAACCATCCGCGCCGACGGTTTTCTCACCGGCATTGGCTGCGGAACGGCTCATCGCAAGGACTTTGCGACACTGCTTTTCCGCCACATCCCATCTGCGTGTCTGCCGCTTGACGTTTCCCTTTTCCGATTCACGCAGTGCGTCCGCTATCAGCGCGTCAATTTTTGTCAGATATTTCATCATCCGTGCATCGTTCTTCTTCAATTGACCCATTCCCTCCCTTTTTCATATGTCCATTGATCCTTTTTCTTTCATGCGCCTGATTTTCATACTTTGATAGAGAACATTATAACACATCTTTTCTGTTAATACAAGGCTTTTTCCGTGGAGAGAATTCATTTTTAAGAAGTATCTCTGACGAAACTCTCCCCCTGCTCTTTTACCCGATCGGGCGCCCTATGTCACCCTCCATAAAAATATTACAGGAGATTGAGCATCTTTCGCAGGATTTCAAATTCGCCCGAAAAACAGTGCAAAAAGTTTGTGAAATCGGACTATGTCAATTTTTCCGGAAAAATGTTATAATCTTGATTAGAAAAACAGCCGATTGCCGCCTGTTTTCCCATCGGACAAGGCTCGGCAGACGGTTTTTGACAATCTGAAAACGAGGTGACACGTTTTTATGCTGAACATTGGTGATACGGTGGTCTTTGGAACGGAAGGAATTTTTGTCATTGAGCAGACAACCCAGCAGGTGGTCTGTGGGCAAAAGACCGATTATTATGTGCTTCGTTCCACCAACAAGGACAGTTCAACCGTGTATCTGCCCATGAACAATCCTGCACTGCTGCAAAGGGCAAGACCGCTCATCACTGAAGAAGAAATCGGTGATCTGCTGTCCGACGCGGCACATACCGAGATTCATTGGGTGGACGATCATAAAGCGCGCAAGGAGCGCTTCAACGAAATTCTGCAAAGCGGCGACCGCAAGGGTATTCTGGCGCTCGCGGGAACGCTCTATCACAAGCAGCAGGCGCAGCTCGCCGTACATAAGAAACTCAATTCATCGGACGAGCGTATCCTGCGCGAAGCCGAAAAAATCATCAACGCGGAAGTGGCGTTTGTGCTACACATCACGCCCGACGAGGCAAAAGCCTATGTCCGCGACCACATCGGCGCGGCAAGAGGCTCCTCTTCCGCCGGCGCCGCCGAATAGCATCTTTTCTTCCTTCGATTTTCAAAACGCCTGTCCACAGCTTAAACACTCCCCCAGTCGGCTACGCCGACAGCCCCCTCAAAGAGGGAGCCGAATAATGCCTCCCTCTCTGAGGGAGGTGGCTCGCCGTAGGCGAGACGGAGGGAGTTTATTTTCCTAAGTTGTGGATAGTGTTTTCAAAACGCCTGAACCTTATTGCCAAACGGCAGGTTCAGGCGTTTTTTCTTTCTTAATTCATTGCCCGCAAAGGGTCGAAGAGTTTGTCGATTTCTTCCGTCAACCCGCGGTGCTCCGGTGCAGTCAGTTGGGGATCCTTCCCCAGAATCTCCCGCGTCGCTTCCTGTGCCTTGGCAAACATCTGCATATCGGTCATCATATCGGCAATTTTCAGGTCGGGCAGACCGTGCTGCCGCGAACCGAAGAAATCGCCGGGTCCCCGCTGTTTCAGGTCTTCATTGGCAATGGCAAAGCCGTCCCGCGTGCGGCACATGGTCTGCAGGCGGGCAACCGCCGCTTCATTGCGGGCGTCGCTGATCAGAATGCAATAGGATTTCCACTCGCCGCGTCCCACCCGTCCGCGGAGCTGATGCAGCTGTGAAAGTCCGAACCGTTCGGCGTTCTCAATCACCATAATCACCGCGTTGGGAACATTGACGCCTACTTCCACCACCGTAGTGGATACCAGCACATCCAATTCCCCCGCCGCAAACTGCCGCATGACCGACTCCTTCTCCGCGCCCTTCATGCGTCCATGCAGCAGTCCCACACGGCAGCCCGCCAGATACCCTTCCGACAGGCTCGCCGCGTAACTCTGCGCCGCCTTCAGATTTCCTTCGGATACCGGGTCGGTCTGCTCCTCCACCAACGGACAGATCACGTAGCCCTGCCGCCCTTCCGCGGTCAGCTTCTTGACAAAGCCATAGGCACGTTCCCGTTTGCCGCCGTCCACATAAAAGGTATCCACCGGCATACGTCCCGCCGGCATTTCGTCCAGCAATGACAGATCGAGATCGCCGTAGATCATCAGCGCAAGCGTGCGGGGAATGGGTGTGGCAGACATCACCAGAATATGGGGGTTGTTTCCCTTTGCCGCCAGCGCGCCCCGCTGATTGACCCCAAAGCGGTGCTGTTCATCCGTAATCACCAGTCCCAGTGAGGCAAAGGTCACACCGTCGGCAATCAGCGCGTGAGTACCGATCAGCACATCGATCTGCCCCGTCGCGGTCAATTCCCTCATCCGGCGCTTCTGCGCGACGGTCATCGAACCGGTGAGCTGTCCCACACGAATGCCGCAGGGAGACAGCAGTTTTTCCAGCGAACGGAAATGCTGTTCCGCGAGAATCTCGGTGGGCGCCATGAGCGCTGACTGCACACCGTTTTTGGCAGCCGTATAGCAAATCGCCGCCGCCACCGCGGTTTTCCCTGAGCCCACGTCCCCTTGCAGCAGGCGGGACATGGGACGCTCCCCGCTCATCATATCCACCACCGCTTCTTTCGCGGCACGCCGCTGGGCTCCTGTCGGCGCAAAGGGCAGCATCGACCAGAATTCCTCCGTATGATCCTCCCGCAGTACGGTTCCCGCCGCGCCGCGTTCCCGCCCCTTGAGCCGCAGCAATCCCAATTGGAGCAGCAACAGTTCCTCAAACACCAGTCGGTCACGCGCCGTCGTCAGCGTCTCCTTGTCGTCGGGAAAATGAATCTGACACAACGCATACCGGATATGGCAAAGCTGATATTTCACCCGAATCCATTCGGGCAGCGGGTCGGACAGATCGTCCGGCAGTTCTGCCAGCACCTGTTCAACCACCTTGGCAATCTGACGTGACGGAAGCCCTTCCGTGGCGCGATAAACCGGCACCAGCCGGGGCGACGGGTTCTCTGAGAAAGCCGGAGACGCCATCTCCGCGCCGTTCCGACCCATCACCAGCTTCCCCCGGAAGGTGTATTCACTCCCCTTTACCAGCATACGTGGAATGTAGGAATTGTTGAAAAAAGTCAGCCGGAACGGCTTGCCTTCTCCGTCCACCGCACGCGCCATGTATAAGGTTTTCCCGCCCCGCAGGAACACCGCCTGCACCTGAGACGTCACAGTGGCACGGATACAGCATATTTCACCGCTCTCCGCACAGGCTTTCGCCTCCGCTACGGATACACAGTCACTCCAGTCCTCGTATTCCCTCGGATAGTACCGCAAAAGGGCGTCGGAAGAACCGACGCCGAGTTTGTTGAACAACTCCGCGCGTTTCCCGCCGACACCCTTATAATTTGACAATGGTTTCGATATCATCGTGGACATGATTCAGCTTTACTCCATTCCACCATTACGCCCTTATTCCACAGACAGAATGTAATAATACACCGGCTGACCGCCATTGACCAGCGTGACTTCCACATTCTTGGCAATCTTGGTCTCAATGAGTCTGCGGGTCTCCTCTGCCTCCTCATCGGTGACTTCCGCGCCGTAGATCAGCGTAATGAAGGATGTGCCGCGGTCAATCATATGCTTCGCCAGCTTGAGAATCGCCTTATTGCGGGATTTCTCGGTAAAGGTCAGCTTGCCGTTGATCAGACCGAGCATTTCGCCTTCCTTGATCTTCTTGTCGTTGAACTCGGAATTTCTCGCCGCGTAGGTCACCTGACCGGTGCTGACTCTCTCAGCCGCCTTGAACATTTCGGTGGCATTCTCGTCCGCGCCCGCATCGGCGTCGAAGGTAAGCATTGCCGTCAGACCCTGCGGAATCGTCTTGGTGGGAAGGACGATCACACGACGGTCAGCAAGCGGCACCGCCTGTTCCGCTGCCATAATGATATTTTTATTGTTGGGCAGAACAAATACGGTGGAAGCCGCCGTTGCCTGCACAGCTTCGAGAATATCCTCGGTGGAGGGGTTCATGGTCTGTCCGCCGGACACCACGTTCTCACAGCCGAGGTCGTGGAACAGCGACACCAGACCGTCGCCCGCCGCTACCGCGACAAAGCCGACTTCACCCTCGACCGGATCGACCCGCTCCAGCTTCTTGGGAGCGCCCGCACCGGCATTTTCATGCTGCTTACGCATATTTTCAATTTTATTGGAAATCAGGCTGCCATAGGTCAGAC
>CAMJHU010000081.1 GCA_946405565.1 uncultured Clostridia bacterium | reverse complement strand
CGCCCTCGATTTTATACATCATCGCGTCCATCTCGGCGAAGCTCATCACGCCGTCCACGACGTTGCGGCGGATCATGTAGGGGGGAATCACATAGGTGAAGCCGCGGTCGATCATGAAATCGCGGGCATAGGAGAGAATCGACGAATGCAGCCGTGCGATGTCGCCCATGAGGTAATAGAAGCCGTTGCCCGCGACAGAACCGGCAGCGTCGAGATCAATGCCGTCGAAGGTCTTCATGATGTCGGTGTGGTAGGGAATCTCGAAATCCGGCACGACGGGATCGCCGAATTTCTCCACTTCCACGTTCATGCTGTCGTCCTTGCCGATCGGCACGGAGGGGTCAATGATATTGGGAATGACGAGCATGATATTCCGGACTTTCTCCTTGAGTTCGGCTTCGAGACGTTCGCACTCGGCGAGACGCTCTGAGAACTGGGTGACCTTGACCTTCTCCGCCTCGGCTTCTTCGCGTTTGCCCTGTGCCATGAGAGCGCCGATGCCCTTGGAGACCTTGTTGCGGTTGGCGCGCAGACCGTCGGCTTCCTGCATGATGGAGCGGAGCTGCTTGTCCAGCTCGATCACCTCATCGACCAGCGGGAGTTTGGCGTCCTGAAATTTTTTCTTGATGTTGTCCTTGACGGTATCGGGATTTTCCCGAAGGAATTTGATGTCCAGCATGATGCAATCTCACCTTTACAGAATAATTTGATAACAGAATCCCTCACGGCAATACGCCGCCGCACGGGATAATGCATCCATTATATAACAGCGGGGGAAAAATAGCAAGGGGGCAATGGAATGAATTTCTTTTCCGGGCGGAAAAAAAAGAGGAAAAAACAGACTTGTCCACACTTTCCACAGACTTTTCCACGGATATTCCCCGGAAAAAACGGCGTTTTCAAGGGAATCCACCGGGTTTTCCACCGAAATCCACGCGATAAAGCAAAGCGCACAGCGCCAACTAGCCGCGCAGCGGCGTGGGATTCCAAAGGGACGAGTCCCTTTGGCGGGTCAAGGGCGCGGAGCCCTTGCAGGGAGTGGGACAGCGTCCCACAAGGCAGGCGAAAGCCTGCCGGGCGAGATGAGCCAAACTCTGCAACGGGGTCGGGCGAATGCGGAAAGGGAACCCTCGGTGAATTCGCCCGATCATGTTGCGTGTTTCAGTGTCCCTTTGGAATCCCCGCCGCCGAGGGGAAAAACGTGGCTCATGATGGCAATTCTTTTTTTTCTGGCGCGTTGACATTGCCAACCGATTATGCTACAATAAAAAGAACCGTATGCGTGAAATAACAAAGGAGCCGTGACGAAAATGAGATATGTCTTTATAGCCAATCCCAAGGCGGGCGGCGGCGGTTTTGCCAAATACCGAGACCGCTTTTCGGCTGCGTGTGACAAAATGGGCGTGCCGTATCAGTTCCTGCTGACCGAAAAGCCGGAAGACCTGACCGAGTTTGCCCGCCGGGAGGGACAGGTCGGCGACGAGGTGCGTATTATCGTATTAGGCGGCGACGGCGCGGTTTGTGGCGTTGCCAACGGTCTGATCGGCATGGACAACGTGGAATTCGGTATCATCCCCTGCGGCTCCGGCAACGACTATGTCAAATCGTTCGGCGGCGCGGAGGGATTTCTGGACATCGAGAACTACCTGACGGCGCCTTCCCGCTATGTGGACGCGATTGACACGGGGCATTTCAAATCGGTCAATATCTGCTCGATGGGGCTGGACGCGATGATCTGCGACCGCACCAACCGCATGACCCGCATGAAGAAATGGCTGGGCGCGGCGACCTATACGCTGGCGGTGATGCTTTCGATGCTGGGAAAAGTGTACAACAACCTCACCGTGACAATTGACGATGAAACCGTGTATGAGGGCAGCTATCTCTTTGCGCTGGCGGCGTGCGGACAGTATTACGGCGGCGGCTATCGCGGCGCGCCGATGGCGGACCCGTCGGACGGGCTGCTGGATTTTGTAATGATCCGCCGGGTGTCCAAGCTGCGGATGCTCTCGCTGATCGGCACCTATCAGAAGGGCGAATATGTGGACTCCAAGAAGTTCCGCAAGATTCTGGCGGTGCATCGCGGGAAGAAAATGAAGGTAGTGTGTGCCAAGCCCGCGGTGGTGAATATCGACGGCGAATGCCTGCGTCTCAAGGAAGTGACGTTCGAGGTCATTCCCAAAGCCCTGCGGCTGATTGTCAATGAACCGGGACATGAGACTCATCCCGCAACGTGAGCAGATGATACATACAGCATAAAATCCATGAGAAAAGAAGATGTTTTCGGTTGGAAAAGTATCTGAGAGCCTATGCGGAGGTTGATCTTTCCGCGATCGGACATAATATCGCGCTGGTCCGCGAGAGAGTCGGCAAAGACGTAAAAATCTGCGCGGTCATCAAGGCGGACGCCTACGGTCACGGCGCCGTCGCGGTGGGACGCTATCTGGAAAACGCGGTGGACTATTTTGCCGTGGCGACCGTGGACGAAGCCGTGGAGCTGCGTCAGGCGGGACTGAAGCTGCCGATTCTGATTCTGTCCTATGTGTCACCCAGCCGTTATGACGAAGTGGTGACATACGATGTGACCCAGACGGTGTATTCGCTTGACGCGGCACGGGCGCTCGACAGAGAAGCCGCCGCGCAGGGCAAAGTTGCGAAGGCGCATATCGCGCTGGACACCGGCATGACCCGCATCGGCTATCCGGTATCAGCGGAAAGCGCCGACGAAATCGCGGCGATTGGCGCGTTGCCCCATATCGAACTGGAAGGTATGTTTACGCATTTCTCCTGCGCCGACCTCACCGACAAGGCATACAGCAAAATGCAGATGGCGAAGTATGATGAAATGTGCGACCTGCTGGATCAGCGGAATGTCGTCATTCCGCTCAAACATATGTGCAACAGCGCGGGCATTATGGAATTTGATTCCCACCGATTTCAGATGGTGCGCTCCGGCATTATTACCTACGGTCTGTATCCCTCCGAAGAGGTTGACAAGACGACCTTCCCCCTGCGTCCCGCCATGCGTTTTTGCAGCCATGTGGTCAATGTGCGATGGGTGGAGCCGGGAACCTGTGTGGGCTACGGCGCGACCTATACCGCCGACCGGCGCACCTGTATTGCTACCGTTTCGGTGGGGTATGCCGACGGTTATCCCCGCGCGCTTTCCAACAAGGGACAGGTGCTGATTCACGGACAGCTCGCGCCGGTGCTGGGAAGGGTCTGTATGGATCAGATCATGGTGGACGTCACCCACATTGACGGCGTGAAGCTGGAGGACACGGTCACGCTCTTCGGACGGGACGGGGACAGCGAGATTCCCGTCGAGCAGCCGGCGGAACTGGCTTCCTCCTTCAACTATGAATTTGTGTGCGGATTAAGTCCGCGTGTGACGAGAATCTATATTCATTCCTGAGCGGAAAGGAAGAGGCGGTGCAGATGAAGCGGTCGGATGCATGGCGCAAATGGATCAATGTACTGCTGACGGTCATGGTTGTCATCGGATATCTGATGGTCATACTGGTGGGGGACGGCGGGATGTCGGTCAGCGGCAGGGACAGCCTGAAATATTTCACGGTGCAGTCCAATCTGCTGGAAGGCGCGGCGTCGGTCATGTGGCTGATGATCAACGGAAGAAAGAAGGTTTCCGAAAAGGCGCGCCGCTTTGGAGAAGTGGTGAAATACGTGGCGGGCGTGTGCGTGGGACTGACATTTGTGACCGTGATGGTCTTTCTGGGACCGCTGTACGGCTACCTCAGTATGATGCGGGGCGCGAATATCTTCTTTCATGTAGCGGTGCCGCTGCTGGCAATGGCGGAAGTTGTGGGCGGCAGTGAGCGCATGGGCTGGCGGGAGAACCTGCTGGCGATGATACCGACGCTGCTTTACGGCACGGTGTACTTAGTCAATATTCTCGTCAACGGGCTGGGAGAACCTTTTCAGCGCGACATCTATGGCTTTGTCACATGGGGGATGCCGATCGGTATCGGTATTTTTGCCGCGATCTGCGCGGCGGATTTTCTGATCGGACTGGTGCTGCGGGGATGCAGCGGAATATGGAGGAGCCGTCACGCTGCCGGCTGACGGCAGGAGGGAAAAGGGTGATATGATGAAAGGTCTTTCGGAAACGCAAATCCGTTCCGATCAAAAAGACGAAAACAGCGCAAAGGAAGAACAGGATGCGCATGGGTGGATGACTGCGAAGCATTTGTCGCACGGCTGGGAGAATCTTTCCGGCTATCTGCGGCAGCTCTGCGTGATACCGCTTTCCTTGCTGCATATGGAAATTCTGACCAAGCTGTGGATTTTCGGCAGTCCCTTTGACGAAAAGGCGGTCTATCTGCTGAGCGGGGTACTCTTTATGAGTTTCGGCATCAGCGCCGTCACCATGCTGCTGAGAACCAAGCTCCGGCGCAATGTGACCCGCGTGCTGCTCGGACTGCTGGGGGTGCTGTTCTCACTTCAGGTAATTTATCACAATAATTTCAAGAGTCTCTTCTCCTGGACCACCATCGGACAGGCAGGAGACGTCACGCAGTATTGGAAGGAAGCGCTGGGCGCGGCACTCGGCGTGTGGTTTGTGGTGCTGGCGCTGTTTCTGCCCTGCGAATTGGTGTGTGCCTTCGGCAGGACGATTTTTCCCGATCCGGACGGTGAGGAACTCCAAACCGGGAAAAACGGACGCAGTCTGACCGCGGCGGTTGTCGGCGGACTTTGCGCGCTGCTGCCCTATTCCTTTATGACAGTGAAATTCATGCAGGTGCCATCGTCCGATCTGAGCTATACGCCGTACTATTACTATGTCCATATGGAGAACGATCCGGAACAGGCGTTTCAGTATTTCGGCATTCTCAACGCGACGCGGCTGGAACTGGGGCATATGCTCTTCGGGAAAACCGCCGGGGAGTGGGAAGCGCCGGATGTGGGTCAGATTGTGGATATCAACACGCTGGTGTCACATTCGGACACGGATGACACGTCTGACGGGAACGATGACACACCCAAGGCATACGGCGTCAACGCGATGGACATTGACTTTGACGCTGCCGCGGAGAATGCCGACAGCAAGGTACTCCGGTCGATGGATCAGTACTTTGGCTCTCTCTCGCCGACCAAACAGAATGCCTACACCGGCTATTTCAAGGACAAGAATCTGATTTTCATCTCGCTGGAAGGTTATTCCTACAAGGTGATCGACCCCGAACTCACCCCCACGCTCTACAAAATGGCAAATGAGGGATTTGTGTTTGAGAATTTTTACAATTCGCTGTGGGGCGGCAGCACCGCGACGGGAGAATATGCCAATATGACCGGCAATTTCTACCTCACCGCCAACTGTCTCAAACTCAGCGCCGACACTTATCAGCCTTTTGCGATGGGTAATCTTTTCCGCCGCGGCGGTTATAAAACCGTGGCATATCATAACAATTCCTACACCTATTACGGGCGGGACAAATCCCATCCCAATTTCGGCTATGACTACACCGCCATCGGCAACGGGCTGACGCTCAAAGGCAAGCATTGGCCGAATTCCGACAAGGAAATGGCGGAAGCCACGGCGGATTGGTATATGGGCAGCGGCGAGAAATATCACGCCTATTACATGAGCGTGAGCGGTCACGCCAATTACTCCGCGTCGGCGAACGCGATGTCCAACCTGCATCTCAAGGATCTGCCCGAACGGTACAAGAAGTATTCGTCGGAAGTGCGGGCGTATATTGCCTGTCAGTACGAAGTGGAACTTATGCTGCAGGTGCTGGTACAGAAGCTGGAAGAATCCGGCGAACTGGAAAACACCGTCTTCGCGATGACTGCCGACCATTATCCCTATGCTCTCAGCGACGACGCGCTGGCGGAGCTGTACGGTCTCAGCAAGAACCAGATTCGCAAGCAGCCCGCGCTCTATCGCAACAGCTTCATTCTGTGGAGCGCGTCGATGCCCGAACCGGTCAGGGTGGAAGCCCCCTGCTCCGCGATTGACATCGTTCCCACGCTCGCCAATCTCTTCGGGCTGACCTATGATTCCCGGCTGCACATGGGCAGCGATATTCTCTGTGAGGGGGACCATTTCGCGCTGCTCAAGCTCAACGGCTGGTCGTGGATCAGTACGCAGGGAGAGTACATCGCCAACCGGCACAAATTCATTCCCAATGAGCGCTGTACACTGTCGCAGGACGAAATGCAGACCTATGTGGACGCGGTGAATACCGCGGTCAAAGCCAAGACCACCTATTCGCTGCAGATTCTGGACCGGGATTATTATCGTCACTTATTCCCCGACGGCGTGTAAGGGAAGAGGCTCGTATGGAAAAAATATGAAAAAAGAATGAATCCTGCCCGAAATCAGTAGACAAATTCATTCAAAACGTGTATAATCACAGATGATTATGCGGCTATTCAAATTTACATCGAAGGGTATGACATGTATCATGAACTGGATAAAAAAAGCGACGGCTGCTGCGGCAGCGGTTATGATGGCGGTTTCGCTGAGCGCCTGCGAGAGCAATCTGAGCTGGGCGGCGAAGATTGGCGAGGACACCACCCTGCCGGCGGGACTGTATATCTACAGTCAGGCGGCAGCCTATCGGAACGGTGGGCAGAGCGGGCTGATCGACGTTTATTCGGAACTGAAAGAGCAGACCGTTACCGTATCCGGTTCGGACATGGCGGCGACGGCATATCTTGACCGTGAGGCGCAGAAAACCGTGAAGTCTGCCGTCGGCACCATGCTGAAGGCGGAGGAAATGGGAATTTCGCTCGATGAGGACAAACTCAACAGTGCGGTACAAAACGCGGCGGCAGAGTATGAGTCCAATGAGGAGATGCTCACCAAAAACGGTGTGGCGCAAACCTCTGTCGAAGAATACTATAAGGATCTGGCACGGAAGAACGATGTGTTTCAGGCGATTTACGGCAAAGACGGAACCAATCCTGTGTCGGACGATACTCTCAAGACGTTCATGGAAGAGAATTATGCGACCTTCCATTTTATGCAGCAGTATCTGTATACAGAAGACGGTTCGCCGATGACCGCGCAGGAAATCGCCAATGTCAAAAAGAAATACGAGAAAATCCGCAGCAATGCCGAAAAGGGCAAGCTGGATTTCAAGAAGAAATGCGATGAAGAATCCAAGAACAATACGGGTTATGTCGGCGCTTACACCGATATTACCCAGCGCTTTGATCCCACCGATGAACAGGGCAAGGCCGTTCTCTCGCTCAAAACGGGTGAATTCTATCTGATGGAAACCGACAGCACCATTGCGCTGATTCAGAAGGCGAAGCTGGATAAGAACGGCAAGAATTTTGAGCAGTCCCGTGACACACTGCTGCTGGAATCTACCTATGATGCGTTTATCGACGAGATGGTGAAATATGCCGAGAAGAGTGATAAGGTCACTTTCAATGACAAGGCATTTGAGAAATTTGCGTCGTCCACCCGTGATTTCAGCGGACTGAATATGGCGTCGGGTTCTTAGGAACTATGCAGAATTTAATCAGTCATTTTCTGCT
>CAMJHU010000080.1 GCA_946405565.1 uncultured Clostridia bacterium | reverse complement strand
CAATCTCCGTCACGCCATCAGGAATCACAACATCCTTCACGCCTTTTTCTTTTGTGTACTTCACCAGCACACCGTTTTCAATTTTAAATCCCATAAATCACACACTCCTTTTTATAAATCAAGATTATCCAATGAATCAATAATGTCCTTCTGCCGCTCGTAAAAGAGAAGCTCCTTGTTGTGCCTGAAATACTCCTCGCAGCCGTATCGGCTGATGAAGCCGGCACTGTAGGTATTGATAGTCAGTTCTGTCACCAGAATCAGCAGTTCCTGTCCGTCGGCAAATACTTCCTCGCAAAAGCCAAACAGGTGGGAGAGCATTTTGCCGGTTGCATCGGTGCGTTTTTTCAAGTCCTTCTTGCGTTTGTCAAAATCGGACTTGATCAGCTTCAACAAAGTCTTGCTGTCTGCTGCGGATTCCTTCAGTAGCATGGTGCGTTGTTCCTCCAGCATAGCGGCGCATCGCTGCAGGGCATACTGTCGGTCGGAGGACAATGTGGAAGCCCGGCGTCCGTTTGCCACTTCGTTCTGCTTGGCTTCTATGTGCTTCTGCAAAAATGCCTCCGCCGTTATCCCGGAACTATTCAGTTCAGTGCTGATTTTTCTCAGCACACCGTACAGTTCCATAAAAGCCTGTTCTTCACCGTAAACATCGCGGATATGTTCGTTGACGCTTTCCAGCAGCAATCCCAGCAGACTCAGCCGTTCATCAAACGGCGCTTTTGCCGCACGGGTTCTGATCGTTTCGTCCGCCTTGCCTGCCAATATACTGTCCACCTGATAATCGGAACGGTATTTATTGAAAAGATCGTAATACACCGCGAAATCCTTCGCAATCCTCCGGTTTTGCAGGTATTGTCTGATTAAATTTTCATTTACCCTGTCGCCGTTTTCTTCGCACAGGCGTATCATGTCGCTCAGATCAGACCATCCTCGCGCCGTGACAAAGCTCTTGCCGTCAACTGTGCTTTCGATTCTGTAAAAATCCGATTTTTTGATGTCCAGATAGGTCAGAATGGCAGGGTGAACCGCCTTGCGGTAGGCATATTCCTTCCACACATCATAATCCGGCTCCACGTCAATGCGTTTCAGGCGATCCCATGTGACAATATCAAATTCGCGCACCGAACTGTTGTATTCCGCCGGATTGCCAGCCGTCACGACGATCCAGCCGTCAGGAACACGGTGACGTCCGAAGACTTTGTACTGCAAAAATTGCAGCATGGAAGGCGCCAGCGTTTCGGAAACACAGTTGACTTCATCCAGAAAGAGAATGCCTTCCTTCAATCCCGTGGTTTCCATCATTTCATAAACCGAAGCAATGATCTCGCTCATGGTGTATTCGCTGACAGCGTATTCTTTACCGTCATATAGTTTGTGTTCGATGAATGGAAGCCCCAAGGCGCTTTGCCTTGTGTGGTGCGTCATGGAATAGCTTACCAGACCGACGCCCAATTCCTGCGCAATCTGCTCCATAATAGCAGTTTTACCGATGCCGGGAGGACCTATCAAAAATATCGGGCGCTGCTTTTCTATGGGAATACGATAATTGCCGAAAGAGTCCTTTTTAAAATACCCTTTCATGGCGATCTGAATCTGTTCTTTCGCTTCCTTAATGTTCATTCTTCAAATTTCATCCTTTCTCAGAATCAGTTTAATCGCCCAGGGCGGTACATCAGGATTGTTGTCTTCCTCGTCCAGAAATACAAATGCGGCAGCGTAGTCCGGCTTTCTTCCGGGAAACGTCCCATACCCGTCTGTAAAATATATCAGACCCTTCAGATTGGTAAATTCCTTTTCTTTTATCAGCTTGTCTACATAATGAAAGACCGGACGGAAATCCGTCCCTCCAAGCCCTTTGATCTGCATATTTCTGAGGTATTCATCAAAATCGGCCTGATTGGTAATTCTGAAATCCTCCTGAATTTCAGCGTCACACTGAATGATGTGCAGATTAATCCTGGAAAAGAAGCTCTCCGTGCTTTTGAGGATATTGTAAGTTTTCTGAATAAAACGCTGTACCGTTTCTCCCGCCACAGAACCCGATGTATCAATAGCAATTACAAATTCTTTGATACGCTTGACTTCTTTGTACTCCAGCGGTTCAATCAACGGCATATTATGGTATAATTGCAGTCCGTAGGTATAAAAAATATAATCGAATTCATCGTCGTTGACTTTCATAATCTCGCCTGATACGGCGAATCGGCGCAGAAATTCCGTGTAATCATACCGCTCACGGTTGACCTCGCGGAGATTCTGCAACAGACTTCCTGCATTCCTGCCCTGCTGCTTGGAGAAAGTCTCCATATTCATCTGGATTTGCTCGGAAATGTTTTTCCAATCCGCTTCGGAGCAATAGTCCGCGGAATCCATTTTTTCTTTTTTGCCATTGTTGTCTGCGTGATTGGAACTATCCCTTTTACTTTCTGGTTGACCAGAATGGTCGTCTCCGTTGCTATCGCTTATACCGTGTTTCTTTTTTTCCTCATCCGTCATATACCACAGCAGGTGATCATCTGCCTGAAACAAACTGCGTAATTCAGCGACTTTCTTGCCGGACAATTTTCTATCACAGTAATACCGATAAATTCTTTCCGCCGTAATCTGCCCTATTTCTTTCTGCAATTTTTCATAGACAGAGGACTGTTGTTTTTCTCTTTCGGTTTCTGTTGCCTTTATCCCTAATGAAGTAATCGTGTATTCAACCGCTATATCACAGGAAATATCCCATAATGCCCGATCAATAGATGCATTCACAAACATATGGCGAAAAACACAATGCAGTATGATATGAAGATAATTCCTTGTACAGACAGCCCTGTCATTTTTATAATCCCGCAACACAGAACGCGGCGCATAAACAAAAAACTGACCGTCTGTAGCGTAAGGAATATCCTCATTTTCAACAAAGGACAGGCGGCTCAGAGCCACATCCAGAAAGCGCAGGTTGACAAGCAGCTGATTGCGTGAAAGCACCATTACTTTTTTCGCCAATGAAGAACAGGTTTCGTTATTGTGTTCGGACAACAGACTCACCACTCTTTATCAAATCAACACAAGCATTTCAGACCGCGTATTCACGCAGATCGATCCCATTTCTTTCAGCTATTTTAATCAGTTCCTCCGCAGAGGCATCTTCAATATCAGACGCCTCAATCAAAGCACCGCCAAAACCTCCACCGAAAAAAGCTCCATAGCAGTCGTCCATCAGATCTTTTCTGAGTTTTTCAATGTCGATTGTAATTGTCATGTGCAAAGCATCCTTTCATAAGATTATTCACGTTAAAATTATAAACAAAATTTCCACAAAAATCAAGTGTTTTGTAGAAAAATGCAGTCCTGCTTTTGGTACTTCTGACAATACAAAAAGCCCACAGACCATCTCAATCCGAGAGACAGCCCACGGGCTTTGTATAACAAATGTGTATATGCTGATGATTCTTTCAATTTATTCTTTACCAATCATTTGTATCCCACACGCCACCATCATCAAAAACAAGATATCCTTCATATTCAAGATTGGAATAATGTGCCTTGAGATTTGAAAGAGCTTGCCTGATAGTATCATCACTCGACGGGTTTTCAAAGAATTGTTCTTCTAAAGAAACTACAGTATTAAATAATGAATTCATTACTATCAGAAATCCATAATCAGTAAATGATATGTCAAAGGGTAATCCTGTGCCGTCAGGAATACTATGGTCTTCCGTTTTCTCTTGAATTCTCTGTAATGCTTCATTCCATCTTTTAGTAAAGTCTTCAATAAAGAAAGATATTATTTCTTCACGGAGAGACACATCGCAGGTAACCTGAAGTTCACCGAAGTCATCATCATTTTCATCGTCATCTTCTAACGAGTCAATTGAATCCTGTTCTGATGAAACAGTATAAAAATCCTTACATTTTTCCAATAAAAGCGCAGTCAATTCGGTATAGCCTTTTTCTTTGGATTGTTCGATTATTGTTCGGATAAGTTCTTGGCTTGGAATAGTAGAATTAATTGGATCTGTTTTTTTCCCATTCCAATTAAACGATACATAATCATCATCAAAATCATTTTCAAGATTTCCCTGCTTCTTTTTACGGCACCGTTCTGCAAATTCTTGTGGACTGTAATAAATATCTTCGTCTGTCACCTGATATTTCACGGTACAGTATTCAGGCACATTTTCCTTTCCAATACTATCCCCTTCATGTGCTATGTCTATAAATCCATCTCCGGAAGCTCTTTTAGTCAGCTTCTTTTTCTTCGGATCAAAAAGATACTCCTCACATTCATTTTCAGTTGTCACGCTCGTACCCGAATAATGTTGGCAATAAAGATATGTATGAGGAAACAACAAATTCACCAAACTAAAAATGTCGTGCAGATTTTCGGGGATACTATAATCATCGGAATGTTTACCAAATATCATTGTTACTTGAAAACACACTGTATTGAGCAAACTATCATATAATTCATATCCTGCCGCATCGCATTCTGTTTCATTAAAAACATCGCCATCAATCTTAAGAAGACCCAAACAATCTAAATATTGCTGTTTTAATTCCAGATCGTCATCAGTGACAGAAATACCTATTTCCGTGTAACACCAACTTGCCATAATTTATCACTCCTTCAAAAACAATTATTTTATTCCGTATGTATCTCGGAATGTATCGATATTTGTCGCATTCATTATATCTATTTTTTTTTGATTAGTCAAGAGTTTTGTAAAAAAAGACAGTACCGATTTTGTTACAGTGGAAAAGTGTTATGCAAGAATGCAATATTTTAAGATTATATTCACGATTCTGCGCTTCTTCTGATTGAAAAATAAATAACATTGTGTTATACTTTCAAGAGAAGCCGTATACGTTATGGCAATATCTCATTCTATCACATGGTAGACAAAACACTTGCAAAGGGAGCATTATTTATGGATAAACAAACCAGACAAACAGCAGTAGTCAATGCAATATTCCCGGACCGGGTAACCGTAACAATTTTTGATCTGGACTCATTCAGAACGATAGAATCTCCACTTCGTGTAGGTTCTTATCTTCGTATCGTTGATTATGAAGACACAGTGTTGATCGCAATGGTTGAAAGTTTTACGATTGTTCTGGAAGAACCTGACGAGGCTGGCTTGGCACATCAGACCTTCAAATTAGACGGAAGACCTATCGGAACCATTCGGGACGGTAAATTTGAACGCGGCACCGACGCGATCGCCATTCCGCCGAAAACCGTGGAACCTGCCCATCAGTATGAAATCCGGAAAATATTTGAAGAATCCATACCGGAGGCCGAGCAGTTTCTGTTTTCTCATCTGGCGTCAGATTTAAGCATTCGCGTTCCTGTAAACGGAAACCGTTTTTTTAACAAGCATATTGCTGTGGTTGGTTCCACAGGCTCAGGAAAATCCTACACAGTATCAAAAGTATTGCAGTCCGCTATTGACACCGGAAATCAGCGAAACAACACCCATGTGGTGATATTTGATATTCATTCCGAATATAGGGCCGCTTTTCCTGACGCAAATTACTTTGACATCAATAATCTGGAACTGCCTTACTGGTTGATGAATGGTACCGAGTTACAGGAGTTCTTTCTGGATACGGAAGGAAACGACCACAACCAAAGGAATGTTTTTAAGCAAGGCGTTATACTTAGCAAGAAGAGTAATTTCGACGGTTCAGAGGAACGTCGTGAAAAGCTGACCATTGATTCGCCCGTTTACTTCGACATAGAAGATGTGCTTGCTTTAGCGATTAAATTGAATGAAGAAATGGTACCTGGCGCACGAGGTGAAAAAGCCGGCCCGCTCAACGGAAAGCTTTCCAATTTCATCAACCGCATGGAAAGTAAAATCAATGATAAGAGATTGGCATTTTTGCTGGGGCAATCAGCCAGAGCAAACTCCTTTAATTCCGTATTGCGCAAATTGATGGGCTATGGTGAAACGCAATCGAATGTCACTATACTGGATGTGAGCGGCGTTCCGTTTGAAGTATTAAGCATTACCGTCTCTCTTATATCTCGTATTATTTTTGAATACGGATACTACTATAAACGCCTGCGATCTGCTGCAGGTGAAACGATTCAGAACGATGTTCCCGTTCTTCTTGTTTTTGAGGAAGCACATAAATATGTTCCTAATGATTCAACGGCAAAATATCGCGCCGCTCGTGAATCCATTGAAAGGATTGCAAAGGAAGGACGTAAATACGGAGTATCGCTTATGCTCGCCGGTCAGTGTCCTTCAGAGATTTCTGAAACGATTTTTTCTCAGTGCAATACATTTTTAGCACTGCGTCTTACTAATCCCACAGACCAAAATTACGTCAAAAAGTTGCTTCCTGATTCTATGGACACACTCGTCAATAATCTGCCTACGCTTAAAACAGGAGAATGCTTGTTGGCAGGAGAAGCGGTAACTCTTCCGAGTATCGTTCATATCGACAGCACCGGAATGCCTCCAGCATCCAATGACATTGAATACTGGACACTTTGGCAGGAGCCGTGGCACGACCTTAACGTGAATTCCATTGAGGAACTGTGGATGGATCGATAATTCTCAGCACAAGATTAAAAATCGCCGGAAGTAAACGGATTATATCATGCTGTACCAATCGGAATGAAAACGTCTGTTGCCGTTTTATTCTTCCTCCGTATCTGTCTGATTGCCCATGAATTGAGCAAAATCCACTCTCGCCGCTATGGTAGGAACGGCTGTCAATTGGCGAATATCAAAGCCTTTTGCCGTGTAACTTAATGTGGTATATTTATCTTCTTTCATTTTCTTGCTAAAGGTTGCAACGATTCTGTGCTGGGGAGACAGCGTAATATTTCGGACGTTCTCTCTCAATACGGTATTGGGAACAAAATAGCCGCCGTCCTTTACAAAACCCACGCAGCCTTTTACATTTCCGGCAAGTCGTTCCGTATGAAGCTGTATGCCATACTTGTTATGGTCACCTGTCATTTTGGAAACCCTGTGGATTTGGATAATGTAAGGAAGCACCTGAAGTTTCATCTCCGTTGTTCCGTCATCTCTCAGTTCAAAATTATCAGGACTTAATTTATGTTGAATACACCTATTGAAAAAATCATTAGGCGAAATGCTTTTCTCTCGTTCAACGCCTGTCAAATGGCAGAAATTCGATGACAAAAAGGTTGTTTCAAAATAAGCATATCTGTTATATTTTCTTTCATAATAGACAAACATTATATTTTGATTCAACAGGCATTGCTTATACGTTTTGGCACACTGGACAATGATTTTTATAGCTTCTTTCTTCTCCATAAAGCCTCCTATAAAACAAAAAGAGAGGTGAAACTCCGCAGAGTTACCAACCTCTCTTTTACGACTGATTTTTCTGTTGTCTGCCAACACTCCGCCCTATACATGCGGCACTACTTTCGGATTTTTCTGTTGTCCGCCAACGCTCCGGCACATACGTCCGGCATCTCTTTCAGATTTTCATAGTGTCAGTCCACCAGAGGAATAGCTATCCCCACTTATTATTATATTCAATTTTAGTAAAAAGTAAATCGGTAAATTGCACAAAGTTAAATTTAATTCGTAATCAGATGGC
>CAMJHU010000079.1 GCA_946405565.1 uncultured Clostridia bacterium | reverse complement strand
TGATATATAGTGCCATAGAGAAGCTGTTCGGCTTCAGTCTCCCGCGTTTTGTCAAGGAGAACAGCAACGAGTTATCCATTCTCGCCGCTGCCTCCTGTGTGATGGGGTTCGTGCTGGTTATCTTCTGATGCCGCACGACAAAAAAAGGATCAGGGGTTTTCATAAAGAATGAGTACTCTGAAAAGCGAATCAATCCTTTTGTAAAGTAGAAAATAATCAAAACTCCTATTTTGTTACAATAAAAGACAATCAAAAACGGCACCGAACCTCGGTGCCGTTCTTTTTTTGACGATTGGGGGGAGATAACTGAAAAAAGCCATCGGAACGACCCATACACGTTCCGATGGCGGGAAATAGCGCTCAGATTTTTTCAAAATCTTCCACACCGTGCTTGCACCAGGGACAGATGAAATCCGGGGGAAGTTCGTCACCTTCATAAATATAGCCGCAGATCTTGCAGCGGAAGCCTTTGGCGGCAGGAGATGCTTCGGGTTTCGGCTTCACGTTTGCATGGTAATAGGCGTAGGTCATGGGCGCGTCTTCAGAAAGCACTTCACATTCAGTGACTTCGGCAATAAACAGCGTATGCGTACCCAGATCAACAGACGAAATCACCTTGGCACTCAGATAGGCGCTGATGCCCTCGGTGATGTAGGCAATCTGATTGGCGGCGCGCCGCATACCGCTCAGTCCGTCAAATTTATCCGCGTCCCGACCGCTCTGGAAACCGAACCGCTTGAACAGGGCAAATTTGGCGGATTCGCTGATCACACTGACATTGAAGCTGCCGGTGTGCAGCAGGACGTCGTGAGTCAGATTCTGCTTGTTGACAGTCACGGCGATGCGGGTGGGTGAAGAAGTTACCTGCGTAACCGTGTTGACGATGCAGCCATTGTCTTTGTCTCCCAGACGGACACTCAGCACATACAGACCGTAAGAAATATGGTTAAGGGCATTCAAATCCATACTGTCACTTCCTTAAATGATATGAGTCAAAGAATACGGAATCCCGGTATTCAGATCACGGAATCAATCCAGCGTAAAAGAGCGTTCTTGTCGCGATAGCCAACCGAACTGTCCAGTACCTTGCCGTCCTTGAGCAGGAACAGAGCCGGAATGCTGGAAACGCCGAACTTCATGCAAAGCGCCTGATTTTCATCCGAATTCACTTTGCATACCAGAATATCGTCACGTTCCTCGGCGATGGCAGCTACCACGGGACCCAGCATACGGCAGGGGGGACACCATGTCGCCCAGAAATCGATCAGTACGGGACGTTCGCTTTGCAAAACCACTTTTTCAAAGTTTTGCGCGGTTACATTGATTTCCATAGGATATCATCCACCTTTCACTCAATGAAGATACTATTATCATATAGGATTTTTCTGAAATTTGCAATCGTTTTCGCAAAAAAATGTGCACATTTTTTTGCGCATCGGAATACCATCTTATTCGAAATATTCAAAAAAAGTTGGTTGACTTCTTGTGCGAATGCTGTTATGATAAAAATGACTATCAATCTATAAAAAGGAAGGTCGATTATGATTAAAAAAATCACTGATACAGTCTGCTACGTCGGCTGCGACGATGCCGAGCTTGATCTCTTTGAGAGCCAGTTCGAAGTACCCAACGGTATGGCGTATAATTCCTACCTGATCGAGGGCGAAAAAATCTGTGTGATGGATACGGCTGACCGGCGGGTTTGCGACCAGTGGCTTGCCAATGTCACCGAAGCGCTGGACGGGCGCTGTCCGGATTATCTTGTGATTCAGCACATGGAACCTGACCATGCCGCCGGTATTGTCGCACTTGCGCAGCGTTACCCGGAGATGAAGATTGTCGGCAATGTCAAGACTTTTGCGTTTTTCAGCCAGTTTTTTGCTGACGATCTGGGCGAACGGAAGTTGACGGTCAAGGAAGGCGACACGCTGGATCTCGGCGGACATCTCCTCCGCTTTTTCATGGCGCCGATGGTTCATTGGCCGGAAGTCATGATGACCTATGATGAAAGTGACGGCATTTTCTTTTCAGCTGACGCGTTCGGCAAATTCGGCACATTGGACACGGATGAGGATTGGGCGTGTGAGGCACGCCGCTACTATTTCAATATTATCGGCAAATACGGAGCGCAGGTGCAAGCCGTGCTGAAGAAAGCGGCTGCGCTGGACATTCGGATCATCTGCCCGTTGCACGGACCTGTTCTGTCGGAAAATCTGCCCTATTATTTTGATAAATATAAGGTCTGGAGCAGCTATGAGCCGGAGGACAAGGGCATCTTCATCGTCTATGCTTCCGCACACGGTCATACGGCGGCTGCCGCGCAGCAGCTGAAAGCGTTGCTGGAAAGCAAGGGCGCACCGAAGGTTTCCATTGCCGATCTCGCCCGTGACGATATGGCAGAAGCGGTAGAGGATGCCTTCCGCTATGACCGTATCGTGCTGGCGTCCATCACTTACAACGCCGGTATTTTCCCCTGTATGGAAGAATTCCTGCACCATCTCAAGGCGAAGAACTATCAGAATCGCACGGTGGGTCTGATGGAAAACGGTTCGTGGGCGCCGGCGGCTGCCAAACTGATGCGTGCAGAGCTGGAAGGCATGAAGAATATCACTATTCTGGAACCGACGGTCAGTATCAGGTCATCGCTCAAGGGCGAAACGCCTGACAGCATGACACAGCTCGCCGAGGCATTGCTGCGTTCCTGATGCCATAATGCAGTATTTGCGCTTTTCTGCGTATTCATACCAATCAACAAAATAAAACCGCCGACCAAGGGAGAGAGACTATCCGATCAGATAACTCTCTCCCTTTTATTGAAATAGTGGCTAAGTTTTTGTTGACATATGGAAATAAATATAGTAAGATTGGTTCAATAGTATTGATGAATGGGGCAACGAAACTGACACATTGTCAAGGAGGAATGCGGATTGTCGGAGGCTTGGCAGACGGCGAAAGTGATCAGCAGCGAAATGTCGGCAGCGGAGCTGAACCGAGAGGGTGAAATCTATTATGAAAAGGGCATTTATAAGGAAGCGCTGAACTGCTTTCTGCTGTCCGCGGTTCAGGGCTATCCACCTGCGCAGTACAGCGCAGGCTATTGTCTGGCGCATGGGGAAGGCACTGATTCCAATCCGGCAGAAGCGGTGAACTATTATCGACAGGCTGCCGATGCAGGACTGGATTCGGCGCAATACGAACTGGCAGGCTGTCTGGAATCCGGAATCGGTACCAAAAAAAATATCGAAGAGGCCATACGGTATTATACACTGGCTGCCGAACAGGGCTTTTCGCGGGCACAAGCCAAGCTGGGATATGAGTATTACATCGGTCAGATTGTGCCGAAGGATTATCATAAGGCGATCGAACTTTTTCTGGCGGCGGCGGGACAGGGTCATGTCAGCGCCATGTTTTTTGTAGGTGTATGTTACAACAACGGGTTTGGCGTGGATACGGATCCGCAGCTGGCGGTGAAGTATTATCGTCTTGCCGCGGCACAAGGTCATCCTGGCGCACTATGCAATCTGGGGTATTGCTATGAATCCGCCTTCGGGGTGCCGCAGAATTGGGAAAAGGCGGTGGATTGCTATCAGAAGGCGGCTGATCTGGGTGATATGCGGGCACAGTGCAACCTGGGATATTGCTACGATAACGGACTGGGGGTTTCGACTGACAAGGAAAAAGCCGCAGCATATTATCGCATGGCTGCCGATCAGGGAGATGAGAGTGCGCAAAATAATCTGGCAACCTGCTATCGTCTGGGGCAAGGCGTTCCGCAGGATAATGAAATGGCAGTCCGATATTATACTATGGCAGCCGACCAAGGAGATTCTATGGCACAGCTCAACCTCGGGTTCTGCTATGAGCGGGGTATAGGCGTCAGTCAGAGTTCAGAGGAAGCCGCACGGTTCTATCGCTTGTCCGCTGATCAGGGACGCGCGGCGGCACAGTACAATCTGGCGATTTGTTATGCGTTAGGCAGAGGGGTGCCGCAGGATTACGCAAGGGCAGCCCGATATTATCAACTGGCAGCCGATCAGGGCGACGGCGAGGCGATGTGCAATCTTGGCAATCTGTATTATTTCGGCAGAGGAGTTACACAAAGTTACGCGGAGGCAGCGCGGCTTTACGGTTTGGCGGCGGAAGCGGGCGACCCGAGCGGTATCGTGAATCTGGGCGAGTGCTATCGCGATGGCGAAGGTGTGGAGCAGGATGACAAGGCTGCCGCGCATCTGTTTGAAAAAGCGGTGGAAATGGGGCATTTGGGTGCGATGGTCAACCTTGCGTCGCTGTACCGGCAAGGTCGCGGTGTACGTCGCAGTATGACGCAAGCCATTCGCCTGCTGCGTCAGGCGGCGGAAGCGGGCAGTGCCGATGCGCTGTATCGTCTGGGCTATTGCTATGCAAAGGGGCAGGGCGTAAAGCAGAGTGAACGCCGTGCTTTCGATTGTTTTCAACAGGCAGCGGACAAGGGTCTTACCGCTGCCATACGCGCTTTGGGTCATTGTTTTCTCAAAGGGGCAGGCACATTGCAGGATACAGTAGCAGCTGTGTCCTGCTACCGTCAAGCCGCCGACCGAGGTGATGCGGAGGCACAGTTTATGTATGCGTGGCACTGTGCCTATGGAAAGGGAACCGAACAGAATTGGGACGAGGCGGTTAAATATTACCGACTTGCCGCGGAACAGGACGATTCCCGCGCACAATGTAATCTGGGTGAGTGCTTTCGCAATGGCAACGGCGTCAAACAGGATTTTGATGAAGCACTGCGGCTTTACCGATTGTCGGCGGCGCAGGATAACGAAGTGGCGATGTACAACTTGGGTGAATGCTATGAATTTGGACAAGGCGTGGCGATAAACGCAGACGAGGCTTCTCACTGGTACTGGTTGGCAGGAGAACTTGGCTATGAGGATGGAAAAAGAGCATTTGAACGTTTAAGTGGAATCAACACAGATGATGCAGAGGAAAAATCGTGAAATGAATACAAGAATCTTAACGTTTTTTTTATGTTGAGTGCTCAATAAATTCAGAGAAAATACTTTTTTTCTCACTCATTTGTGTTATAATACTAACGAAGTATGGAAAATCTTTTCTCCACCAAATGATATAAGCGGTGTTGCGCAAACAATATAAAGAAACGGTGATGGTTATGGATAATTACGTATTGATAACGGACTCTACGTCGGATATTCCCGGAAAACTTGCCGATGAGATGGATGTTGTTGTTTTACCCATGCAGTTTGATTTGGACGGTCTGACGTATCGACATTTTGCGGATGAGCGGGAAATGAGTTCCGAAGAGTTTTACGACGCCATGCGCAGTGGAAAACTCGCAAAGACGTCCCAGATCAGTGTGCATGATTTTTGCGAATATTTTACGCCTTATTTGGAAAAAGGAAAGGATATCTTATATCTTTCCTTTTCATCCGGTCTGAGCGGAACCTATGGTTCCTCTATCATTGCAATTGACGAGTTAGAACAAAAATTTCCCGAACGGAAAATTCTTTTGGTGGATACTCTTGCCGCTTCCATGGGAGAAGGTTTGCTGGTGTATTATGCCGCCAGAATGAAAAGCCAAGGAATGGGATTGGAGGAACTCGCCAAATGGGTAGAGGATTATCGTCTGCATCTTTGCCATTGGTTTACGGTGAGTGATTTGCACCATCTCAAACGTGGTGGCAGAGTGTCGGCGGCGACTGCGATTGTCGGTTCGGCTTTGAATATCAAACCTGTGCTGCACGTGGATAATGAAGGTCATCTCATCAATATAGATAAAGTGCGGGGACGCAAAGCGTCGCTGAATGCACTGCTCGACAAGATGGGGGAAACCTATTATGTCCAGGGGTGGGACACCGTGATGATTGGTCATGGAAGCTGCCATAGCGACGCGGATTATGTTGCATCTGAAATTAAAAAACGTTTTAAGGGCATTAAAAAAGTGATTATCGGCAATATTGGTCCGGTGATTGGCGCACATGCCGGACCGGGCGTGCTGGCACTCTTTTTCATGGGTGAAACAAGATAA
The DNA here is from genome assembly GCA_946405565.1 of uncultured Clostridia bacterium. Classification (GTDB taxonomy): domain Bacteria; phylum Bacillota; class Clostridia; order Oscillospirales; family Acutalibacteraceae; genus RUG762. Next base: position 1,560 of record CAMJHU010000079.1, on the reverse strand, counting down.
TTATTCAGAAAAAAAACAGCGGCGTATTTTGCTAAATAGAGCAGATACGTTGCTGTTTTGCTTGTGACGACATTTTTAACAGTATACCCTAATAGAGCTTCTCCCGCAGCAAAGCGGCATTTTGCTCAAAATCCACAGCTTTGAGTTTTTTGTATGTTCCCTTAAAGGGAACTGTCATCTGTTGGGTATCACTGCCCAGCGCCATGCTTCCTTTGAAAAGCGCGGAAGCCATCCGGGAAGCCGAAAGATTGGTCTGCACCAGCGGGAGAATATCGCCGGCTATACCCATGAGACGGAAGGCGGAAACGTCACGGAGCTTTTCCTTTACCGCGACAATGACTTTACGCTGCCGCTGAATCCGCTGAAAATCGCTGTCAATCCAACGCAGACGGGCGTAAAGCAGCGCTTCCTCACCGCTGAGATGATTGATGCCCACTGAGAGAGGTCGGTCAATGACCTGTCCCTTGTGTTTCTCCGTGTTGAGTCCTCTGACTTCATCAGCGTCGAGTGTAATGTCCACACCGCCGAGACGGTCAATGATTTGCGCGAAGGTGTGGAAATTGACACGCACATAGCCGTCGATTTTCACTTTGAAGGTGTTTTCGATGGTGTGAATCAGCAGCCCCGCGCCTCCATGCCGAAAGACGTGGGTGAGCAGGTCGGAGCCATAAGTGCCGTCGGATTTCAGATAGGAAACCGTCATGCCGCGTTCAAGGGACACCAGACTCACCGTGTCGGTGCGGCTGTTAAAGGACAGCAGCATCATACAGTCGGCGCGGGCTTTGTCAGAGAACGCCTCCGTGCGTTCATCGGTACCGATGAGTAAGAGATTGGTGACATACGACGCACTTTGAATGTCAGCGGCTTTCACACCCCGATAATACGCGTCGGGATCGTCAGGAACGTAATCCACCTTGCTGTAGAAACGCAGAAAGACCGACAGAAGCGAAACAACCATTACGGCAATAGCCGTAGTAATCGCCACGATCGCTATATGTGTTTTGCTCCACTGAAAAGGTGCTGCGAGCGGCGGAGGAGACGATACGGTAGCGGGTAACGTCGTATCGGCATCAGATGAACCAAGTTCAGGAATGGCGCTGTCATCAATGACATAATGCGTTTTATCCGGCGCAGAAGAATCGCTAGGCGCCGTTTTTCGGCTTGTTTGGCTGGATAAATTCCGTTCGCCGCGCCCGATACGGTCGGCATATTGAAACAGATCGACTTGCCCACCGATCTGCTGTGGTGCAGACGGCTCACGATCCTTAGAGAAAAAGGGGATAGTTGACGTCTGGTCGGTCGTATTTTGATCAAAAGGCGAGTCAGATGTAGGTCGATTCAATTGGCATCCTCCTTTTGGATAGTCGTATAACTTTGATTATGACACGAACGGAAAAAAATGTCTATGTTAAAATGTAAATAAAATGTAAATTACAAGAAAAAAAGAAGGGAAAACCTTTTTTGTTTCGTATATAACCTGTAGAGAATGAAAGGCGGTGAAGCAGTGACAGAATATCTTTGTGTAAGGGAACAGACCGAGAAAATCGAACAAATGACGTT
>CAMJHU010000078.1 GCA_946405565.1 uncultured Clostridia bacterium | reverse complement strand
CATCGTGCTGCTGCAATTGATGCCCACCAATTGCAGCAGCACGATGTCACTCAAAGAAGCGGTCATGAGTGACATCGTGCTGCTGCAATTGGTGGGCATCAATGTCGTGCTGGTACACGGCGGCGGTCCCGAAATCAATGCCATGCTGGATAAAATCGGCAAGGAAAGCAAATTTGTGGGCGGTATGCGTTACACGGACGAAGAGACGATGGATGTGGTGCAGATGGTGCTGGCAGGCAAGGTCAATAAAAGTCTGGTGCAGCACCTCATGCGTCACAGCGGCAAGGCGCTGGGTCTCTGCGGTCTGGATGGCAGAATGCTGATGGCGGAAAAGCTGATGAAGCAGGACGATCTGGGGTTTGTGGGCGAGATTGTGGAGGTCAATACGGGCGTGATTGAGGACGCGATTGACAAGGGATATACGCCGGTCGTCAGCACCATTGCGGGCGGCTACGGCGGTGAGGTCTACAATATCAACGCGGACACGGCGGCGGCGGAGATTGCCGCCAAGCTCAAAGCCAGCAAGCTGATTCTGATGACGGATATCTGCGGTCTGCTGCGGGACAAGGACGACGAAAGCACGCTGATTCCCGTGGTCAATGTCAGCGAGGTGCCGCTGCTCAAAAAGCAGGGCGTGATTTCGGGCGGCATGATTCCCAAGATTGACTGCTGCGTGGAAGCCGTGCGCCAAGGCGTAGGCAGAGCGCACATCATCGACGGCAGAATTCCCCACTCCATTCTGATTGAAATGTTTACCGACAGCGGTATCGGCACGATGTTCTATTGATACGGGGTACGGATATGGAATCAAACGTCAACCAAACAAGAAGAGAAATCGCCCTCCAACTCAAAGCGGATATCGTACGGGAAAGCACGGTTCCCTTTTGCAAAATTGTGCTGACGACCGACGAATGCACGGTGTTTGACAGCAAGGTGGGCGGTCTGCCGTATCTGCCGCAGGGGGCAAGTCTTCCTGTTGGCGGCAGTGGCAAGTCCCTTCCGCTGTTGGCGCAAATCAACTGCGAAGAACTGCCCGCGTTGGATGATTTCCCCCAAAAAGGAATGCTGCAATTCTTTATGAGTGACGGCGACTTTGACCGCGAGGATTACCAGAATCCCACGGTACAGCGCCATTGGAGAGTGGTGTATTATTCCGAAATCGACCGCAGCGCCGCGGCAGTACAGAAAATGGGGATGGCGGAAAACGGCGTGACCGAGGGGGAATATCGCATGACATTTGTTCCCGCCGCTGAGGGTCTGACGGTGGATGATTTTCACTTCGAGCGGGAATTCCTGCGGCGTTGGGGGGAGATTTTCCCTGACGAACATCCCAAAAGTATGTACGGTCTGCGAAATGTTCCCAATACGGTGTTTTACAATGACGCGAGTGAGTATGGTCAGCACAAAATCGGCGGATATCCCTGTTTTGCGCAGGATGATCCACGCCGTGACGATGCTTATGATACGCTGCTGTTTCAGCTTGACGCGGACACACACGGCGATGTGTATGTGATGTATGGCGATTCGGGCGTCATCAATTTCTTTATTCATCATGAGGCATTGAAAAAACTGGATTTCAGCGACATCCTCTGGAATGCGGACTGCTGCTGATCTTCCTAAAAAGAGGGAGTATGAAATATGAGCGAGATCAAAGAGAGAAAGGCATTGGCAGGCAAAATCAAGCGGGAATTGATCGACAGCACCAAAATTCCCTGCTGCCGTTTCCGTCTTTCCACGGAGGAATGCGGCATTTTTGACAGCAAGATCGGCGGACTGCCGTATTTTCCCGAAGGAGCGGAGACGCCTACTGACAGCAGAGGCAATCCGCTGTATCTGCTGGCGCAGATCAACTGTGAAGACATTGCCGAACTGCCCGACTTTCCCCACAAGGGAATGCTGCAATTTTTTATTTCCGATGATGATTTATACGGCAGTTCGCTGGAAGTGCCTTCTCCGCAGGATGACTGGCGGATGGTTTATTATCCCGACATCGACCCTTCCGTGACGCCCGACCGTGCGGCGGAGGTCTTCGGAGACGTGACGGAACGGGAGCTTTCCCCCTTTGAAGGGGAGTACCGCATGACCTTCTCGCTGGACGAAGAGGGCATTTCCGTGTGGGACTGCCGGTTCGGAGAGCTGTTTGCGGCGCGGTGGAATGAATGCAACCCCGACGAAGCGATTGACGACCTGTACGATCTGGAAGATGAGGTATACGAGTATCTCTGGACACAATCGGATGAGGATGACGATGTGGAGGATTATGAGGACGATGACAGCGGCAAGTCCCATAAGGAACATAAAATGGGCGGCTATCCGTTTTTCACGCAGGAGGATCCGCGCGACGGAACCACCCGCAATAATTACGATACCCTGCTGTTCCAGCTCGATTCCGACGGCAGCAACGGCGTCGATGTACTCTGGGGCGATCTGGGCGTAGGCAATTTCTTCATCAACCGTGAAGCGCTCAAGCGTCTGGATTTCAGCGACGTGCTGTATAACTGGGATTGCTATTGATACATTGATGAAAAAAATTTCAGCCGCTGAACGATTCCGGCGGCTGAGATGAATGACAAAACAGAAAAAATTGACAAACCAAACATGACGTGTTACAATACAATGGCAGACAGGGTGTTTGGCTCACGCGCCGTTTGGTGCGTGAATCTCTTTGATAGATGAAAACAGGCGGCACTCCGACATTCTTTGACGAATCGGAGGCGAAATACTTTTTGTCGCTCCGGTTCGATTCTTAGAACGAATCGGAGGTGATACATATGCTGACATTTCAGGACTTGATTGCGTTCACGGCACTGCTCGTGGAAATCGTCGGTCTGGTCGTTATGATAGCAGACCGTATCCATGACAAAAAGAAGTAACCGCCTAGCTTCCAACTTACGGTTACTTCTTTTCAAACCTTAACGTCGGAGCGTCGTCTATTGCCAAACGCCCTGTCTGTATTTTTATTATACTACAACCTGAGTGTTTTGTCAATTGGCATCTGAAAGAAAAACTAGGAGCGGTTATTTTGAATCAGTCACAAGAAATTATCGAACAATACAACGCTGCTGTCGTCAGCAGCTACGGACGCTTGAATCTGGCTTTGGAAAGCGGCAGCGGCGCGGGCGGTCAGGATGCGGACGGCAAGCGCTACATCGACTTCGGCAGCGGTATCGGCACCAATTCGCTGGGCTATGCCGACGCGGAATGGGCAGACGCGGTCAGTGAGCAGGCACATAAAATGCAGCATGTTTCCAATTATTACTACAATTCCACCGCTGCGCAGTTCGCCGCCAAGCTCACTGCCATGACCGGAACGGATAAACTGTTCTTCGGCAACAGCGGCGCCGAGGCGAACGAATGCGCCATCAAGATTGCCCGCAAGCGTTCCTTTGACAAATACGGAAACCCGAACCGCACGACGATTATCACGCTGGTCAATTCCTTCCACGGCAGAACCGTGACCACCCTTTCGGCGACGGGACAGGAGCATTTCCACAATTATTTCTTTCCCTTTACGCCCGGCTTCAGATATGTGGAAGCCAATAACATTCCGGCGCTGCGGGAAGCCGTGGACGATACGGTGTGCGGTATCATGTTTGAATTTGTGCAGGGCGAGGGCGGCGTGATTCCGCTGGAACAGGGCTTTGTGGATGAGATTTTTGCCCTTGCCGCACAGCATGATCTTGCCACAATATCCGACGAAGTGCAGACCGGCATGGGGCGCACCGCGAAACTGCTCGCGGCGGAGCATTACGGCGTCAAGCCGGATATTGTGACGCTGGCGAAGGGACTGGGCGGCGGTCTGCCGATCGGCGTGTGCCTGACCCGCGGCGAGTACGCGAATGTCCTGACGCCCGGCACGCACGGTTCCACCTTCGGCGGCAATCCCGTGGTGTGCGCGGGGGGGTTGGTAGTGCTGAGCCGTCTGTCGGACGAAGCCTTTCTGCGGGAGGTTGCGGAAAAGGCGGACTATTTCCGCAAGTCCCTTGAAGCACTGCCCCGTGTTAAAAATGTGAGCGGACTGGGATTGATGCTGGGCGCGGAACTGGACGGCGTAACTGCCGCCGATGTTTTGAAAGCGGCACTGGAAAACGGTCTGCTCGTGCTGACTGCCAAAACCAAGCTGCGCTGTCTGCCGCCGCTGACCATTACCTATGAGCAGATCGACGCGGGCATGGAAATTCTGCGCCGGATTCTGAGCGAATAAACGTATCAACAGAAAGAGGGGATTGACATGATTTTAGAGGTGAAACAGACCAATGCGGTCAAACACAATGAATTTGAAGTCATCCGCGACGGAAACGTCATCTACCGCGGGAATGCCTCTTGGTGGAAGATTCTGGAAATTGATAAGTGGAACAAAGTCAATCTGACCGACCCTGACGGCAATATTCTGCTGCATACCCGTTATAAGATGATCGATACGTTTCTGGGCTTTACGATTCCTTTCAAGCGTCAGAAAGGTCCTGAAAAGAAGTTCTGTATGTATGAGATATTGGACGCTTCGGAACAGGTCAAAGCCGTCTTTTATTCCGTGGAAAGATCCGCTAAAGATGTAAGGCTGTGCCTCTCGTTTGACGGCAGAGTGATTGACGGATACCGACGCTGCATCGGACTCAAAGAAGTGGTTTCCTTCTATGAGAATGATACACAGATCGGTCAGATCACGCATTTCCGGACGGTTGTTGATCATCTGGATCAGTATTATGTACACTTTTTGCCGGAATACGATCAACAGCTTCCGTTGATTGCCATGTACGCCGTGTTTTATGATTTCCTTTACCATAACAATAGCGGGAATATTGGCAAAAACACGAAAACGATCAGTTTGGCATATACGCATGATGGTTACGATGACAAATACCAACCGGATTTTATCCGGAACCATTTCGGTGAGCAGGAAGACGAACGCATTAACGCGCTTGTCCCCGAAAAACTGAATTGGGCTGAAAACAAAAAAGCCATGACCGGGTTGATAGCCGCTGTTTTGATTCCGTTGTTGGTGATTTTGATGTTTGTTCTGCTGTTCTGGTATCTGGGTCTTTCCGAGTAGCCGCGCCGTATAGCAGATAATGAAACAACTGCAACTGACTGACACACGCCGTCGTTGAAGGAGAAGCATTCCCTCAGCGGCGGCGTGTGATTTTTTATTTGCGTTCAGAAGCTTTGAGACAGCGGCGAATCTCGGCGAAGGCAGCCGCTTCGCCTTGCTCGGCAAGCAGCCTGAGCCAGCCCTCCAGCAGATCGGAAGTGGCGGGATGGATGATACGCCGCTGTTTGCCGTTTGCGAAATACAGCAGCGGTGAGCTGTCGGTATAATGCTCTTTGAGATAGGTCTTGCTGGCAGCCATGCGGTCGCAGAACATCTCTGCCACAAAGACAGGCGGCATTTCCACCGGTGCCGACTGCCGGGTGACGGGGTCGTAATCGGTCCAGAATTCAAAGTGATGGCGGTTGCGTCCCTTGTGGTGCATCCATGCGCGGGAATAGCCGATATCTTCCCGTTCGGCTTCGTTGGGACTGCGGGTACCCTGATAGTAGCGCACGCCGTTCCAGAATTCCGTGGGACTGTATTTGCTCAGATCGTGAGTCAGTCCCCGCCACAGGATACCCGCGTGTATACAATTCACCAGTACCCGATAGCGGTGGATATTGACGGTGTGAAGATGTCCCCAGAATCGTGCCCATCCGTTCATGATGTTTGGTTCCTCCTGTGATGGTATTTTGTCAATGACCTTCATGCTACCGCAAAAAAGCGGATTTGTCAAGTACTGTTCCCATTTTTTTAGACAAAACCTGCCAACTTTTGGGCAAAATCGGGTTTTTCCCATTTTTGGCATTTTTTGGTTTGCAATGTGAGACAAAAGAGAGTATAATTATTTTGTACAAAGAACATATATTTTTTTGTTAATAAAAAACATATGGGCCCGATGAGTTTTCACCACCCCGTTCCTCCCTACCCGAAAATTACTGATGAGCACATTTTGTTGAGAGTGAGGTATGAAAAGATGATGCAGACATTACCATTTTCGGAACTGGGAATTTCGGACGGCATTTTGCAGACCATAGACGATATCGGCTATGAGGAAGCAACTGCCATTCAGACGCAGACCATTCCGCTGCTGCTCAGCGGCAGAGACGTAATCGGGCAGTCTCAGACCGGTACGGGCAAAACCGCTGCCTTTGCCATTCCCGCCATTGAGATGATTTCGCGGCAGCACGGGAAGGGTGTGCAGGCGCTGGTGCTTTGCCCCACCCGCGAACTGGCGATTCAGGCGTGCGAGGAAATCCGGCGGCTTACCACCCATACAGAACGCATTCGTGCCGCTGCCATTTATGGCGGACAGGATATCGAGCGTCAGATCCGGCTGCTCCGCGGCGGTGCGCAGATTGTGGTGGGTACGCCGGGACGTCTGATGGATCATATGCGCCGTCATACCCTGCTGCTGGACAATGTGAAGATAGTAGTGCTGGATGAGGCGGATGAAATGCTCTCAATGGGTTTCCGGGAGGATATCGAGACCATTCTGCGCGATATTCCCGAGGAACGCCAGACCGCGCTGTTTTCGGCAACCATGTCGCCCGAAATCATGGAAATCACGCATCAGTACCTTCGGAATCCCGAAGTGGTCAAGGTCATTCGCAAGGAACTCACCGTGGAGGAAATCGATCAGTATTATTATATGATACCCCACAGTCACAAAGTTGAAGCCGTGAGCCGCCTGATGGACGTTTACCGCCCCGTTCCTGCCATGATTTTCTGCAATACCAAAAAGCAGGTGGACGAGCTGGTGAGCGCCATGCAAATGCGCGGCTATGTGGCGGAAGGGCTGCACGGCGATATGAAGCAGCAGGCACGCGATCATGTGATGCAGATGTTCCGGGGCGGTCATGTGGACGTGCTGATTGCCACCGACGTGGCGGCACGGGGGATCGACGTGAGCGGTGTGGGCGCGGTTTTCAATTATGATATCCCACAGGATATGGAATATTACGTCCACCGCATCGGACGCACCGGACGTGCCGGACAATCGGGTCTTGCCTTCACGTTTGTGACTGGTTCCCGCGAGATGAATGAGCTGCGGAGCATCATGCGGTACACCCGTTCCGAGATCAAGAAGGGGAGCATTCCCACGAGTGCCGATGTGATGGAAAGCCGCCGCCGTCGCTTCGCCGATAAGGTGCGCGACGCGGTGGAAGGACACGATCTGGAACAGTATCGGGCAATGATTGAAGAGATTTCCTCTCTGCACGATCTTTCCGCGATGGATATTGCGGCGGCACTGCTGGAATTTGAAATGACCGCGGACGGTCGTACCGCCATGCCATGTGCTGCCGACGACGCGGCTTTTGCACGGCAGGAACGCCGTGGGGAGGCTGAACGCAGCGAGCGTTCCGACGGCAGGAGCAGTCGTGGGTCACGCGGCAGACGTGACCGTGACCGCGACAGAAATATGGTCCGGCTTTCCATCGGCATCGGTCAGAACGCGGGCATTGAACCGCGTCATATTGTAGGCGCTGTGGCGGGTGAAACCGGCCTGCCGGGTCGCAGTATCGGGCGCATCGAGATTGCCGACCGATACACCACTTTTGATGTTCCCGCCGAGGCGGTTC
>CAMJHU010000077.1 GCA_946405565.1 uncultured Clostridia bacterium | reverse complement strand
CGGCAAGCTTGAAAGCACGCTGAAAAAGATGACTTCAAATCCTGTTAAGAGTCTGGCACTCGGTGCAGGTATCACCATCGCCGTGCAGTCATCGTCGGCTATGACGGTCATGCTTGTGGGACTTGTTAATTCCGGCATTATGCAGCTTGAACAGACTGTCGGCGTTATTATGGGTTCAAATATCGGCACAACACTGACAGCATGGCTGCTCAGTACCGCAGGCATTAAAAGCGACAACATAGCCGTTTCAATGCTGAAGCCCGAAAACTTTGCGCCTATCGTTGCTTTGATCGGTATCGCAATGCTGATGATGAGCAAGAAAAAGAAACGACAGGACATAGGCACGATCATGGTCGGATTTGCAGTGCTGATGTATGGAATGCAGCTTATGAAAGAAGCAGTTTCTCCGCTTGCGGAGACCGAAGGCTTCTCTGATATGCTGATCGCATTTAAGAACCCGATACTCAGCGTCCTGTTCGGAGCATTGTTCACAGGAATCATCCAGTCATCTGCGGCATCAGTCGGTATATTACAGGCGCTCGCTATGACGGGTGCGATATCCTACCGTATGGCTATCCCGATTATTATGGGACAGAACATCGGAACCTGTGTGACCGCACTGCTTTCCTCGATCGGAGTAAATAAGAACGCAAAAAGAGTGACCGCAGTGCATATGTCCTTCAATATTATTGGTACCATCGTTTGCCTGACATTGTTTTACGGAGCGAACGGACTGTTCCGTTTCAGCTTTGTGGATAAACCGATAGGTGCTGTAGAGATCGCAGCGGTACACTCCATATTCAATATACTGACGACAGTGATGCTCCTGCCGTTCTCAAATCAACTTGTAAAGCTCGCCCAAAAGCTGATACCCGACTCCAAAGAAAAAGAAGCAGAAGTGCTTCTCGACAAACGTCTGCTTGCCAACCCGCCGCTTGCGGCTTCGCAGTGCAGAGAACGAACCAAAGAAATGGCAGTTATCGCAAAGGAAGCACTGCATGAAGCATTGTCGGCGATGTTTACATATACGCAGAAAGGTGTTCTGAGCGTAGAGGAGAAAGAGCAAAAACTCGATGTCATGGAAGATCAGCTTTCCGACTTTCTGCTGGAACTTTCTTCGCACAGCCTGACTGATGAAGACAGCCGGACTGTTACCGAACTGCTTCATAGCATCAGCGATTTTGAGCGTATCAGCGACCACGCTATCAATATGATAGAGATCGGTGCTGAGATGAATCAGAACAATCAGTGCTTCTCCGACAGCGCGAGAGCCGATTTCGCTACGCTCTTTGCAGCTCTTACAGAAATATCCGAGATCACCGTCAAGGCTTTTTCCGAGCAGGATACCGGTATCGCTATGACCGTTGAACCGTTGGAGGAAGTCATCGACGACCTGACAGCCACGATCCGTGACAAACATATCTCCAGACTTCGCACAGGCGAATGCAGCTCTGAGCTGGGCGTATACCTCTCCGATCTGCTCATCAACTGCGAGAGAGTATCCGACCATTGTTCCAATATTGCTGTGTCCATTATCGAGATAGGACAGGCAAAACTCCTCAGCCATGAGTATATGACTGCTCTGAAAGCCGAAAGAACACCGCAGTTTATTGAAAGCTATACGGCTTATGGGCAGAAGTACAGGCTGGCAGCGGACTGATCGTACTAATATCAGAAAAAAGACAAATACCTCATATGAAGTATCTGTCTTTTCATGTTATAGCCTGCTGTAAAAAGTCTTGCTTATTATTGGTGGAATAAAACTTCTATATTAGCGCAGTCCTTTCTCTGTCGGTTTTGTTGTTTGCAGATTCATTCAGGATGTGACAAAAATGGAAAATGAGTCAACAATTCTGCGGAAGTATATCCGCTTTTTCGGCAGGGTACAATCGTGCGGTTTCCGCAGTCTGGCACAGCAGATCGCGAAAAGGAAAGGTGTGACAGGCTGGGTGCAGAACCAACACGACAGATCGGTCGTAATGGAAATACAGGGGACGCAGCAGCAGATCAACGACGTCATTGCCGAACTCGACAGCGACCCTTATATCCGTATCGAACGTATGGAAACAAAGTGGCTTGATCCGGTTCCTGAAGAAAAAAGCTTCAGGGTTAAATGCAATTGGTAAAGGCAACGGCATAACAGGGAGGTAACAGGATAATGAAAACATGGACAAAGGAAGAACGCTACCGCGTGCTGAAAGACCAAGAGGAAATCCGTCCTCTGCACGAAAAAATCATACAGTCAGACTACCGGCAGCACTATCATATTCAGAGCGTCACGGGACTGCTCAACGATCCGAACGGGTTTGTCTGCCACGACGGCGTCTGGCATCTTTTCTATCAATGGTGTCCCTGGGGCGCGGTTCACGGGCTGAAATACTGGTATCACACCATATCGGACGATCTGGTCAGATGGCGGAATGCCGGCGTCTGCATACGTCCCGACACCGAATATGACAATAAGGGCGCCTATTCCGGTTCCGCCCTGCCGCTGGGGGACAATCTGTATCTCTATTACACCGGGAATCATCGGGATGAAGACTGGACCCGCCGTCCTTACACCTGCGTTGTCGATCTGAAAGACGGTGGAACAGCCGTGAAGCTCCCGCCGCTTTTTGGCATGAATGAATACTACACCGAGCACCAGCGCGACCCGAAAATCATCCGCCATGAACCAAGCGGGAAATACTACATCATCATCGGCGCGCAAACCAAAGAGAAAAAGGGCTGCTGCATCATTTATTCCTCCGATTCCCCCACTGAAGGCTGGCAGTTCGCGGGGCAGCTCAATGTCCCGGGCTTTGAGGACTTCGGCGATATGTGGGAATGTCCTTCCATCGAGACCATAGGAGAATACGACGTGCTGCTCTTCTGTCCGCAGCATCTTACCCTGCCGGGCAGAGGCGCTTCGGTCCACCACAACGGGTATCTGCTGGGGCACATGGACTGGGACAATCTCACCTTCACGCCCGACAATACCCGTTTTCATGTGCTTGACTTCGGCTTTGACTCCTATGCCGCGGAATGCGCCGCCAATCCGCATGACAAAAACAAGGCGACGCTGGTCGCGTGGATGGGACTGCCGGACGCCTCCTATCCGACGGACGAAGAGGACTGGTCGGGCTGCCTGACCCTGCCGCGAGAACTGCGCGTCCGTGATCATCGGCTGATTCAGCAACCCATAGACGAACTCAGGGCTTTGCGGGGCAAAAAGATCGACCTGGAAACAACCGATCAACTGCCGCGTGTCTGCGAGCTGGAACTCATCAGCCGCGGCGGTGACCTTGAACTTCGCCTGTTCGCGTCCGCGGAAGGAACCGGCGGCATTGTCATTGCCTACGACGATAGCGCAAAGGAAATCACGGTGGATCGCTCGGGTATGCAACGCCGATTTAATACCGAACAGGGTGAAAGCCGCACCCGTCCGCTGCCGAAGGGACTCTTCCATCTGCGTATTTTCATTGACCGCAGCTCTGTGGAGATATTCGTTAATGATGGCGACGCGGTGTTTTCTTCCCGTCTCTTCCCGGTCGCTGGGGAAGAAAAGCTCGTCGTGAAAGGGGATGCTTCCATCCATTTGTGGGAATTGAACCGTGCCGTTGAAGAGCGCTTTGTGGTAGACACCAAATAGCAATCCGTGACAATAAAAAATCGGAGCGCGTAAATCGATTCCTATCAAGCTCCGCGCTCCGATTGCGTTTTGATGAATCTGTACGCATCTATTGATGTCACCTCTGCTGCGTACAGCCCCGACGGCACGCGCATTGTCACCGCGTCATTAGACAACACCGCGAAGGTGTGGGACGTTATCACCGGCGCGCTCCTGCTCACGCTGCAAGGGCATAGCAATACTGTCAACTCCGCCGCGTATAGCCCCGAGGGTACACACATTGTCACTGCGTTGGATGACGGAACCACGAAGGAGTGGAATGCAAAGACCGGTGCGCTCTGGCTCACGCTACAAGGGCATAGCGATCCTGTCCACTCTACTGCGTACAGCCCCGGCGGCACACGCATTGTCACCGCATCAGATGACGGAACCGCGAAGGTGTGGGACGCGGAAACCGGCGAGTGCCTTGACACGATTTTCCGAGCGTTTTATATGACGCTTTGATTTCATCGTGTCTTGACATATTCAACACTTCCTCACTCGCTTGTTAGCCTATGCTAACCTATGTGTATTATACGCTTACTATCTCATCAAGTCAATAAGAAAAAATGAAACTATTTCCCTCGATTACCGTGACAGGAATCGTGCATCACGCAGTGCGAACAGCCGCAGCCGCAGGTTGTCTGTCCCATCTTCTTTTTGCGCACAAGGTTTACTATGACCAGCGCCACCATAAGGATCAGTATCGCGCTGACAATGATGTTGCCGAGATTTGCCGCCAGAAAATTCAGCATAATGCTCCCTCCTGCAAAAAAATGAATCGGTAAATTGTATTACTTGATTTTGATCTTTTTGGTGAGCTTATTGCTTTCCTTATAGGGGCGGAAAAGCATAAAGCCGAAGAAGGCAAGCAGTACGACAGCCGCTGCCAGTCCTATGGGATTGATATCACCCATGAACGCCGAGCCGATCTGATAGACGATCAGCGAAACCGCGTAGGCAAAGCCGCACTGGTAGCCGATCGCAAACCATGTCCATTTCGCGCTGTTCATCTCGCGCTTGATCGCGCCGATCGCGGCGAAGCAGGGAGCGCAGAGCAGATTGAAGATCAGGAAGGAGAAGCCCGACAGCGCGTTGAAATTCTGCTGCATACTGCCCCAGATTTCCACGCCGTCCTCCGCGACTTCGCCCACGCCGTACAGAACGCCGAATGTGCCGACGACATTTTCTTTGGCAATGAGACCTGTGACAGTGGCAACGGCAGCTTTCCAGTCGCCCCAGCCGAGGGGATTGAAAATCCAAGCAATCACGCCGCCGATATTGGCAAGAACCGAATCATTGAGGTCATCCACCATGCCGAAACCGCCGTCCGTAAAGCCGAAGCCCTGCAGGAACCACAGCACGATAGCCGAGAGAAGGATGACCGTCCCGGCTTTTTTGATGAATGACCAGCCGCGTTCCCACATGGAGTGGAGGATACTGCCTATGGTCGGAAGGTGATAGGCGGGAAGCTCCATGACAAAGGGCGCGGGATCACCAGCGAACATCTTTGTTTTTTTGAGCATGATACCGGAAACGATGATAGCAGCCACGCCTATGAAATAGGCACTCGGCGCCACCCAAGGAGCACCGCCGAAAAGTGCTCCGGCAATCAGGGCAATAATGGGGAGCTTAGCGCCGCAGGGAATAAAGGTTGTCGTCATGATGGTCATGCGCCTGTCACGCTCGTTTTCAATGGTTCTGGAAGCCATGACCGCCGGCACACCGCATCCCGCGCCGATCAGCATGGGAATGAAGGACTTGCCGGACAGCCCGAATTTGCGGAATATTCTGTCCATGATAAAGGCAACACGCGCCATGTATCCGCAGCCTTCGAGAAACGCAAGCATCAGGAACAGCACGAGCATCTGGGGCAGAAAACCGAGAACGGCTCCCACACCGCCAATGATACCGTTTACGACAAGGCCCTTCAGCCAGTCGGCGCAACCCAGCGCGTCCAGACCGCTTTCCGCAAGTGCCGGTATACTCGGCACAGCCATGCCGAAGAGTTCAAAGCCCTCGTCAAACAGATTGTCATTTACCCAGTCAGTTGCCGCCGTTCCCACAGTAGAAATTGCCACATAATAGACCACAAACATGACCAGCGCAAAAATAGGCAGGGCGAGCCAGCGGTTGGTGACAATCTTGTCTATCTTGTCGGATGTGGTGAGCGCGCCTTGCTTCGCCTTTTTCAGACAGCCCTTCATAATGGAGGCAATCCAGAGATACCGCTCATTGGTAATAATGCTCTCGGAATCGTCGTCAAGCTCGGCTTCGGTCGCTTTGATGTCACCTTCCACATGGGCCAGCTTATCAGACGGAATGTCCATCTGCTCGATGACCTTGTCGTCACGCTCAAAGATCTTGATAGCGTACCAGCGCTGCTGTTCCTCCGGCAGATCATGAACGATACATTCCTCGATGTGCGCGATGGCGTGTTCCACCGCGCCGGAGAAGGTGTGCTGTGGTACGGTCTTTTCACCGCCCGCCGCGGCAATGGCAGCTTCAGCAGCCTCCATTACGCCGTCGCCTTTTAATGCCGATATTTCAATCACCTTGCAGCCAAGCTGACGGGAAAGCTCGTCGGTGTTGATTGTGTCGCCGTTTTTATTTACGACGTCCATCATGTTCAGCGCCACGACCACCGGAATACCAAGCTCGGTAAGCTGGGTGGTAAGGTAAAGATTGCGTTCAAGGTTGGTGCCGTCGATGATGTTGAGTATCGCATCGGGACGCTCGGTGATAAGATAATTTCTCGCCACCACTTCCTCCAATGTATAGGGCGAAAGCGAATAAATACCCGGCAAGTCCATGATCACAACGTCGTTATGCTTTTTGAGCTTGCCCTCTTTTTTTTCAACGGTAACGCCGGGCCAGTTGCCGACGAACTGATTGGAGCCTGTCAGGGCATTGAAGAGCGTCGTTTTGCCGCTGTTCGGGTTGCCCGCAAGTGCTATTTTGATTGCCATTATTATGTCATCCTTTCTTAGTGGTTAGTGATTAGTGATTGGTTAGTGAGGAGTGGGGAGTGGGGAGTGGGAAGTTATCAGAGACTAACCCATGCAGAAAAAAATAACTGTCCACTGTCCACTAACCACTAATCACTGATTTCAATCATTTCCGCGTCGGCTTTGCGGAGCGAAAGCTCGTAACCGCGCACGGTGACTTCCACCGGATCGCCCAGCGGAGCAACCTTGCGAACGTAGATCTCAACGCCCCTCGTAATCCCCATATCCATGATTCTGCGCTTGACCGCGCCTTCACCGTGGAGTTTGACAACCTTGACGGTCTGTCCGACCTTTGCCTGTCTGAGTGTGTTCATCGATCCATTCCTCCTGAATAAATTATTACGAAAATCATATCATGATTTTGCTTGCTATTTCCTTGCTGACGGCCACACGGGAATCCTTGACATTGACAATCAGATTGCCTCCGATTTCCGTCACCACCGTGACGCTGCCGCCGACAACAAACCCCATGTCCTCTAAATGCGAACGCATCTCCGGACTGCCGCCTATCCTTCTGATGATGACTTCCTCTCCGATCTCCGCCAAGTTCAGCGGCATCATAAGTATTCCTCCTCGCTATGAAATGCAGGCTTGCGCACTAAGTTATCTATAGCTAACCTCAACGCAAATAGAATAGCTGAATACAACCCAACGCCCTATGTTATGTAGTTATGCATAGCTAACCTCAAGAATTATGTTAGCACTTACTAACCGAATTGTCAAGTGTTTTTTAAAATTTTTCTCTTAACAAATGAAAATGACTGTGATAATATAATTCCAGAAGTTAGCAAGAACTAACGCAAGGCTATTGCTATGTGTTTTGCGTCTTTTTGACAGTCTTTGCTTATCTTTTTGAAATAAGGTTAGATTTAGCTAACCTTATTGATTACATAAAAAAGAAAGCGGATCCGTGGCTGGTGTCCATATTCAGCCTGATAATCCCCAATGTCCTCTACTTTTC
>CAMJHU010000076.1 GCA_946405565.1 uncultured Clostridia bacterium | reverse complement strand
AGGTAGAAAAATGGCTCAAGGCAAATGGCGTGATGGAATAAAAAGAAAAAAAGAAAGCGCGAAGCGCCATAACTAGCGAGCGAATGCGAGCGCGGGAGTCCAAGGGGAACTTGTTCCTCCTGGCGGGTCAAGGGCAGCGCCCTTGCGGAGTGTGAGGCAGAGCCTCACGAGGGAGGCGCAGCCGACCGAGCAAGACGCGCTTCGACAATCGGCAGGTGTGGGCGAATACAGAAACAGCCAAATTCCACGATTCACCTTGCCCCGACCGGAGAAAAATCTTTCCTTACAAAACGCACCCATTTCAAATTATACATTCGACTATAAAATAATCTACAAGGAGGAAAACAGATATGGAAACCCTAAAACTCAACAACGGCATGGAATGTCCTGTCATCGGCATCGGGACGTTTATGCTGTCGCCGACCGACGCGGAAAACAGCGTCCGTGAGGCGGTGCAGATGGGCTATTCGCTGGTCGATACCGCCAACGCATACGTCAATGAACGCGCTGTCGGGCGCGGCATAAGGACCAGCAGCGTAAAGCGTGAGGATGTATTTATCTCAACAAAGCTCTGGCCGAGTGAATATGAGAATCCGAATGCGGTTGACGAAACGCTGGAGCGATTGGGCGTTGAGTATGTTGATCTGCTCTATATCCACCAACCAGCCGGAAACTGGCTTGCCGGTTACCGTCAGTTGGAGAAAGCACACCGTGAGGGCAAGGCAAAATCCATCGGCATCTCGAACTTCGAGGGCAAGTACATCGCGGAACTGGAAAACGAATGGGAGATTGTGCCACAGTTCATTCAGGTCGAAGCTCACCCCTATTTCGCGCAGCACGAACTGCGTGAAACGCTCGATCAATACGGCATAAAGCTGATGTCGTGGTATCCGCTCGGACACGGCGACAAGTCGCTCATCAGTGAGCCGGTTTTCACCGAACTCGGCAGAAAATACGGCAAAACGAATGCGCAGATCATCCTTCGTTGGCACACCCAGATGGGCTTCGTCGTGATTCCCGGCAGCAAGAATGTAGCCTATATCAGGGACAATCTGGACATTTTCGACTTCACGCTGACAGCGGATGAGATGGCTCAGATCGCAAAGCTGAACAAAGGCATCCGCTATTACAACCGTACTGACGCGCAGTTGAGGCAGTTTGCCGCGTGGCAGCCAACCTATGAAAAATAAGACGATAATTATTTAGAGCGAACATATATCAAAATAGCAAAAGCAGCCGTCCATGAGATGGTAAAGAGATCGCATATATCAGCGCAAAATGATACGCAAAAAACGTCCGTGAAATCCATTTCTATGAATCTCACGGACGGCATTTTTATTATGGTGTGCATCAAGATAATCAGGTGAATTGATTAATGTTCACTCTTGGGCGGTGTTTCTGAACCGCAGGCAATTAACGCGAGCAGTATAAACATACAAGTGAAGATGAGCGTGATTGACTTATTCCGGATTTTTGCCGAACTGATAGCCATTATTTCAGATGCTCCTCCATAAACGCGGTGATTTTGTCGAACGGAATCGCGTCCTTGCCGCCACCGTCGTAAAGGTCTGTGTGGGACGCTTGGGGAATAATCAGCAATTCTTTGTTGTCGGCATAGCGGCTGTCTCTGACCATATCCACGTAAGCGTCACGGCTCATATAGCAGGAATGCGCCTTTTCACCGTGAATCATCAGAACAGCGGAGCGGATTTCTTTGGCATAAGTGAACAGCCGGGTATTCATAAGCGAAGTTGCGGTTGTGACCGTCCAACCGTCATTGGAATTGAGGGAACGCGGATGATAGCCGCGAGGCGTCTTGTAGTAGTCGTAATAGTCCTTGACAAAATAAGGAGCGTCCTCCGGCAGCGGGTCGATAACGCCACCGACTCTTGCGTATTCTCCGCTTTGATAGTCCTTTGTTCTTTGGGCATTGACCGCAACCCGTGCGCGGTAGCGTGCTTCCTCATTGTCGTCAGCATCAAAGTACCCGTTGCCCGCGATACGCGACATATCGTACATGGTTGAAATAACTGTCGCTTTGATTCTCGTGTCAATACCGGCAGTCTGCAAAGCCATACCGCCCCAGCCGCAAATGCCGATAATGCCGATGCGTTCCGGATCGACATTCTCCTGCACGGAGAGAAAATCGACTGCTGCCTGAAAATCCTCCACGTCGATGTCGGGCGAATGCATGGCTCTGGGAAAACCGCCGGATTCTCCCGTAAACGAAGGGTCGAAGGCAACGGTGAGAAATCCGCGTTCCGCCATCGTCTGTGCGTACAGACCGGAGGACTGCTCCTTGCAGGCTCCGAACGGACCGCTGACCGCAATCGCCGGCAGTTTGCCTTCTGCGTTCTTCGGAATATACATATCCGCCGCAAGCGTAATACCGAAGTGATTGACGAATGTCACCTTCCGGTGGTTTACATTGTCGCTTTTGGGAAAGACCTTATCCCACTCGGTTGTCAGTTTCAATTCTTCTGTTGTCATCATGATCAATGCCGCCTTTCCTAATGGTTATGATTTGTTTTCATTTCTGATTATATTATACCATCTTGATTTTTATTTCGCTAATGGTTATAATGAATATCATACTATTCTGTTTCGGAATATCATTTTTCACTGAAAGGGAGATAGATGGATGGAAATTCGTACACTCCGATATTTTCTTGCGGTGGCAAGGGAGGAAAATATGACAAGGGCTGCGGAAACGCTTCATGTCACACAGCCGACGCTGTCCAAAGCCTTGAAATCCTTGGAAGACGAGCTGGGAAAAAAACTGTTCACCCGACACAGCTTCAGTATCAGACTGACAGAAGAAGGAATCCTTCTGCGCAACCGTGCCGAAGATCTTGTGAGCATGGCGGACAGAATAGAAAAAGAATTTCTGTCGCTCGATGATATTACAGGCGGTGATCTGTATTTCGGTTTGGCGGAATCCTATCAGATCAGTTTTCTCGCCCGTGAAATACACACATTTAAAAAGATGTACCCTGACCTGCGGTATCATATCACCAGCGGGGATACAGAGCAGGTTGCGGAAAAACTGGACAAGGGACTGCTGGATTTTGCGGTTCTGGCTGAAATTCCCGATGCGGCAAAATACAAATCGCTGGTTTTCCCCGAATCGGATATATGGGGCATTGTCATGCCGGCAGATGACCCGCTGGCAAAGAAGAATGCCATCCAAGTCGATGATCTCATCGGACTGCCGCTGTTCTGTTCGGGACAGGGTTGGGAAAAGGACATTCCGCACTGGGCGATGGATAAAATGGATCAGCTCCATTTGGAAGGCTCCTTCCGTCTCTCCTACAATGCCTCTCTTTTTGCAAAGGAGCATCTTGGGTATCTGCTGACATTTGACCGTTTGGTGGATACATCCGAAGCAAGCGGACTTACGTTCCGTCCGCTAACACCGAAGCTCGAAACCAAGCTGTTTCTCGTATGGAAGAAATACCAGACCTTTTCTCCTATCTCAGAGAGATTTCTCCGGCAGATACAGGCTTCTTTTATGGAAGTGTGAATATAATGATTTTCATGTTACTTTTATCAGAAAAAAGTTTTCACATTTGTATAAATTTATATTGACACAAACGTAATATTATTGTATAATCGAAGTAGAAAGGTCACGATAGTGAAGAAATAGTCAATTCATTTGTACGAGCATAATCAATTGGAGGTATGGATATGTCGGAGGAAAAAAATATACCTTACGAGGCGTTTGGCGAAAGACTGATAGCTCTCCGCAAGCAGAAAAAGATGTCAAGGCAACAGCTCGGTGCTCTCTGCGGTGTTGCTCCCAGCACGATTGTAAACTATGAAAGAGGCACCCGCATTCCGTATGCGGATACGGCGGTGAAAATGGCACAGGTATTTGGCATGACGGTGGAAGAGCTTCTTGGACTTCAAAACCCTCACGTGGAGATGGAAAAGGCATTGGCGGTGGACGAAATGGGAAGACTGTTCGGCAAGCGCTCCGCCGATGCGGCACAGGCGTACCTTGACGGCACCAATGCGCTGCTGGCTGGCGGCACACTGTCCGTGGAGGATCAGCTTGATTTTATTTCCGTCATGAGAAAGGTGCTTGTGGACGCCGAGTTCCGTGCGAAACAGAAGCATACCCCGAACAAATTCCGCACCCCCGAATGGCAGGACAAAAATGCTGCCATGAAAGCCGAGGTTGACAGAATCATGAGCAACGCGGATTCCGAAGCGTCCGACGGAAGCGATGAGTGATTCCGTTTTGACTCCCCATAGGAGGTGACGCAAATGAATTTGGAATCTCTGAAAAAAATGGATTGCATCATTCGGACGGTCGGTTCCCGTGACCCCGATGAAATTCTCGCCTGTATGGGATTCATCTATATCGACCCGGGACAAAATCTGTCGGGATTTATTGCCAAAAGAAAAAACACCGTCTATTACGGCGTCAATAAAAAATTCACCGGACAGAAATACGCCTTTTGTTCCTTCCATGAAGCCTTCCACGGACTCTGCGGTCATCTGAACACGCCTGACTTTCTGCAAAACGGCGGACATTCCGAGACATATCAGTCTTACGGCAATGTGGCTAAAACCGAGCGGGAAGCCAACATTGGCGCAGCGGATACGGTGATCGATACGGAGACGTTTCTGGAAATGGTGGGCTACGACAGCGCGGACGTGCAGGCATACACCAGAAGCGTGGAATCCTTTGAGCAGGCGGTCGGGGATTACCGGAAGCATTATGAAATCGTGATCGCCAACGGTTCGCCCGAAGCGCGTATCAGAAGAATGACCGCCTATCAGCGAGAGCTTTCCCGAATGTATGCGGAGTTACAGGAACAGGCACAGGATATTCTGAATGCCGGCACCTGCCTTTCCGTTCCGGAAATAGCACAAGCGTTTGGCGTTCCGGATACGATTGTGAACCTGAAATATGAAGCGATAGCTGTACGGAAATACAAAGTGCCTTCACTGGAACTTCCGACCTTTGACAAGGTATTCGGCGGCTGGTAAGTATTTTCAATACGAGGAGTGAATGTTATGCTGCGGCAGCTGGAAAAAACAGAGCGGGTATATGTAAAAGTGAATTCTGACTTTGACACAACGGGCTTTATGCTGCCGCGCACGATCATATGGTCTGACGGTCGTATATTCAAGATAGATGAAGTCAAGGACTTCCGTCCGGCTTCCACTTTCGGAAACGGTCGCACGGGCGACTGCTACACCGTGGTGATATGCGGTGTAGAAAAACATCTTTTCTTTGAGAAAACGAACAAACTTTTTGCCGCACGGTTCGGACGCTGGTATGTGGAATGTCCGGTTGTTGTGTAGATAAATCGGAAGGGAGATAACGCAATTGGAACGCATTTACATCGCGATTGACCTCAAGAGCTTTTACGCCAGTGTGGAATGCGTGGAGCGTCACTTCGACCCGCTGACCACCAATTTGGTGGTCGCCGATTCATCCAGAACCGAAAAAACCATCTGCCTTGCCGTTTCGCCATCTCTGAAAGCCTACGGTATTCCGGGCAGGGCGCGGTTATTTGAGGTCATTCAGAAGGTCAAAGAGGTCAACCGGGAACGCCTGTCCGTCGGCATTAAAAGCGGGCATATCCGCAAAAGCGAAGACGGGCAGTATCAGTTTGTTTCGTCTTCCTTTGACGCGCCGACATTGGCGGCAGACCCGTCGCTGGAATTATCCTACTACGTCGCGCCGCCAAGAATGAGGATGTATGAGGAATACAGCACGCGGATTTATTCCATCTATTTAAAATACATCGCGCCGGAGGACATTCACGTCTATTCGATTGACGAGGTTTTTATTGACGCGACCTGTTATCTTGACACTTATCGCCTTACCGCCCACGAACTTGCCATGACGATGATCCGGGAGGTGCTTTACACCACTGGCATTACGGCGACGGCGGGCATCGGGACAAACCTCTATCTTGCAAAGATCGCCATGGACATTGTTGCCAAGCACGTCCCGGCGGACAAAGACGGCGTGCGGATTGCGGAACTGGACGAAATGAAATACCGGGAATTACTGTGGTGCCACCGTCCGCTGACCGACTTCTGGCGCGTGGGATACGGCTACAGCCGCAAGCTCGAAAAGCTCGGTCTTTACACGATGGGCGATGTGGCGCGTGCTTCTCTTGATAAATATCAGGAGGCGAATCTGTATAAAATATTCGGCATCAACGCGGAACTGCTGATTGACCACGCCTGGGGCTGGGAGCCAACCACGATGGAATACATCAAGGCATACCGACCGAGTACCAATTCTATTTCTTCCGGACAGGTATTGAAGGAGCCGTATAACTACGACAAAGGACGGCTGATCGTCCGTGAAATGACGGAACTGCTGGTGCTCGACCTTGTAAAGAAAGGAATGGTCACAAAGCAGATAGTTCTGAATATCGGCTACGACCGCGAAAGCCTGACGGTCATGGTTCCGGGCAAAACCATGCGGGACACCGTTTACGCCGTTGCCAAGACGGGACAGCCCTACGAGGGAAAGGTCACCGCCGACCCCTACGGCAGACCGCACCCGAGCTATGCCCACGGCACAGGCAATCTGGAAAAGTACACCAGCTCCACGCGAAAGATCGTGGACACGGTGATGGAACTTTTTACACGGGTAGCAGACCCCGATCTGCTGATACGCAGACTCAACGTCACCGCCTGCAATCTGATCCGGGGATGTGACATTCCTCCCGAAGTGCCGGAGCAACTGAGCCTGTTCGTGGATTACACCGCCGCACAGAGAGAACGAGAGGAAGAAGCCGCCGCCGAAGCGCGGGAACGCCGGTTGCAGCGTGCGACGCTGAACATTCAAAGCCGATACGGCAAAAACGCCCTTCTCAAGGGAATGAATTTGCAGGAAGGCGCGACGACCATCGAGCGCAACGGACAGGTCGGCGGTCACAAAGCGGAATGAGGTGATTCTTTCAGATGGAGAACGCAAAAGAAAAATACGCGGACATCATTACACTTCCGCACCACAAAGCCGCAAACCGCAAGCCAATGTCGCTTTACGACCGCGCCGCGCAATTCGCACCCTTCGCCGCACTGGTCGGCTATGACGAGATGATCACCGAAGAAGCCCGCCTGACAGACGTGGAAACACCGCTCTCCGAGAGCCACATCGAAGTGCTGGACCGCAAGCTGAGCCTGATTCTGGATATGGTCGAAGAAAAACAGCACCCGGAAATTACCGTGGTATATTTTGAACCCGACTATCGCAAGGACGGCGGCAGCTTCCTGCAAGCCCAAGGCACTGTCAAGGCCATCGACCCCATCGAAGGACGCCTGATCTTCTACGCCGCGAACGGCATATCCGATGGGCAGGTAATTCTGTTATCCTGCGTCAGAAGAATTCATGGCGAGAGCGTGGATTTTTTGGATATATAAATTTTTCTATAAAGACCGCCGGAGCGGAGGAACTGCAATTGAGATGCAATTCCCGCTTCGGCGGTTTTTTCATATTTGAAAGGCAGGATTATCCTTCATCAAAGTCCTCATTCAAAAAAAGCCAGAACACATCTTGATGCTCTGACTTCTCTTGATATTCTTTCTTTAACTTAGAACTTATCCCAAAATTAGATTTGATGAACAGGAAAGAGCTTGCGCCAA
>CAMJHU010000075.1 GCA_946405565.1 uncultured Clostridia bacterium | reverse complement strand
TCCTCCCTCCAAGGTATTCTCAATCTGGTAGTGGAAGTACTGCTTACGTTCCCGCTGTCCGTCGGTCTGCTCCGTTTCTTTGAGATGAGCCGCGGTCTGAAGACCGGTTTCGGCGAAATCTTCACTCCTCTCAAGAAGTTCGCTCATGTCGGTTTGATCATGCTCTGGATGGGTGTGAAGATCGCTCTGTGGAGCTTGCTCTTTATCATTCCGGGTATCATCAAGTCTTACGAGTACAGTATGGTGCCGTATCTGCTGGGTGAGAATCCCTCGCTTTCCAGCAAGGAAGCCTTCAGAATGTCCAAGGCTATGACCAAGGGCAACAAAGGCAAGCTCTTCGTGCTGGATCTCTCCTTCATTCTCTGGCATATCCTGGGTATCTGCACCTGCGGTCTGGCTTACATCTGGATTGCTCCCTACATGCAGGCTACCGATGTAGAGGCATATTACAAGCTGAAGGCTGACGCTGTGGGCAACGGTTCCGTGCAGCTGCAGGATGTTCCTGACATCTGCCTGCCCGCAGAACAGGCTCCCATCGTCCCTTTTGATCAGGCAGCAGCTACTCCCGCTGACGCAAACGCTGCTGCACCCGTAGAAGCGGCTGCCGCTGCCGCCGCTGTCACTGCCGCGTCGAATGCCGCGGAGGAAGCTCCTGCTGCTGTGGAAGCTCCCGCTCCTGTGGAAGCTCCTGCTGCTGAAGAGGCTCCTGCCGCTGAGGAAGGCTATGTTCACTCTGAAGAGAACTGCAAGGACGTAATGGGTGGCGAGTCCGCTGAGGAAGCTCCCGCCGCTGAGGAAGCTCCCGCTGAGTAATAGCAGCGTGCTTTATACCGTTCCATTGAAACACAGAATCATTGATTGTCGTTTGATATAGTTTCTGAAATACAAAGGCAAACCGTTCCGACCTGTGCCGTATGGTGCAGATCGGAACGGTTTTTCTGTGGAGAGGGATTGGTCAATCCGGAATGCGGTGCCATGAAACAACCGGAATGCCGTGATCCAATTTGGCGCTAAGGGTGAGCAGACGGTTGATGGCGTCATCCCCCCGACTGCCGAAGAGCGGGATGGGCTGAAAATTATTCACCGCGCTGCCGGAGGAAGTAGTGAGACAGGGGATAACGGATACACGAGTGCGGCGGTTTCCGTCGGTATCATCGATGAAGGAGGCACGGAGAATCACGGTGTCGGGACTGCGGGCGGAGGAATTGCCGCCGAAGCTGAAATTACCGAGGCTGTAAGCGATATAATGACCGTTGTAGACCTCTATGCCTTGTAAGACGTGGGGGTGATGCCCCACCACCATATCCGCGCCAGCGTCGATCATGCTGTGTGCCGCTTCCACCTGCCATGATTCGGGGACGCTGCTGCCTTCGATTCCCCAGTGCAGATTCACGATTATGACAGTATCGCTGTTGCGATAGGAACGAATCGCAGCTTCTATTGCGGTGCGGTATGTGGGGGTATATTCACTGCCCACCATCGAAAGAGAGAGAAGCACGACGCGATACGCACCGATTTCCACGACGGCGGGGGAGAGTGCCGTGGTATAGCGGATTTTGGCGTCGCCAAGACAGCGCAGGGTATCGTTGTAGCCTTCGTCAAAGTAATCCATCGAGTGGTTGTTTTCCACTGTAACCGCCTCAACAGAGGAATGGGTAAGAATATTGACATAGGAAGGATCTCCGCGGAAATAGAAGGTCTTGTCCTTGTGACGGCGGGATTCGGTGAAGGTGCCTTCGAGATTGACCACGGTGAGATCGTCGGCGGCAAAGATATTTCTGGTCCGGTCAAGGGGATAGGTGACACTGCCGGACTGCCGATAGACCGAAGGGAACATATGGGAACTATCAGTTTCGTTGAAGTAAGCGAAGGTACAGTCGCCGGCGAAGGAGAGCGTCACACCGCCCGCGAGTTTTTCGCCCTGACAGTAGGAGGAGAGAGCCGCACGTCGGAGCGTATCCGCGTCAATTGACTGACATTCGCCGCCGTCAAGCGCACGTTGCGCAGCTTGTATCTGCTGCCACGCTTTTTCGGGAGAACCATTGCTCCCTGCCCCCTGATTGCCGAATTGCACCAGACCGTCCAGCAGGTCGGCGAGAGGCTTGACCTTATAATTCTTCGCGCAGGCAAGCTGCCGGGCAAGCGTGGCAAAGGAAAGAAACGCATCATCTCCCCCATCGGAGGCGAGAGAACGGATGCGCTTGGCGGCGGAGTCGTCGGGTTTGGTATAGACCCAGAGTGTCGCTTCCACTTCCTGATGTTCGGAATATTCGGCGCGGATGGTGACCTGCCCGACGCTGTGAGCGGTAATCATGCCGTCGGACGCGACGGAAGCAATGGAGGGATCGCTGCTGAACCATCGCGCGTCGGTGAGCTTCTGCCCGTCATAGAACGCGCCGCAGAGATAGGATTCGCCGGTGCAGAGCGCGAATTCCTTGTCCGACAGGCTGAGACCGGTGGCGGAAAGCGGTTTGTCTCCCGGAGAAATACGGTTCTGACTGTTGACGAGGTGAAGTGCCACGACTGTTACCAGCGCGCTGAGCATGAGCAGGCTGACGATGACGATACGGGAGATACGTTTCATTTTCTGGTATCACCTCCGGTAACGGTTTACAACGGGATATTATGAAACAGGTGTGTCATTCCAATTATACTCATGCAGCCTGCCCTCATTTTGCAGTTCAGGATATCCCCATTGGCGCAGGACTTCATAGGCACCGACGGCGACGGTATTGGAGAGATTGAGACTGCGTGCCTCGCCGATCATAGGCAGCCGGACGCAGCGGTCGGGGTTGGCATAGAGCAGCGATTCAGGCAGACCGGCGGTTTCCTTGCCGAAGACGAGGTAGCAGTCGTCGGGATAGGTTATATCGGAATAGGTGTGCTGTGCCTTGGTGGAAAAATAGTAAAACTGTCCGCCCGGGTTCTTTTGAAAAAAATCGTCGAGCGAGGCATAATAGGTGATGTCGAGCAGATACCAGTAATCCAGCCCGGCACGTTTGAGCTTTTTGTCGTCGATTTGAAAGCCCATCGGTTCGACCAAGTGCAGACGGGCGCCGGTAGCGGCGCAGGTGCGGGCGATGTTGCCGGTATTCTGGGGAATCTCCGGCTCGACCAGTACGATATTTAATCTTGCCATTGTGACGTTTCGTCTCCTGTAACAGAATCATTGCCATAAAATACCATGACACATCATAGCATTTTATCCATACATATATAATGAATCAAAATTGCCGTCTTGTCAATAATAAAAATGCGGACGGTTTGTCATGGTGATAAAACCGTCCGTCAAAGAAAGGGAGATGAGCGGAAATGAGCGGAAGAAATCAGCATTTGATGAAGGGCATTGGTCTGGGAATGCTGCTGGGCGCGGCAGTCGGCGCGGCGGGCTTCAGCAGCGTGTGCGGTATGCCGAGTAAACGCAAGATGAAACGGCGTCTCATGAACGCTGCTGATACGATGGGAAACGCGCTGGAAGATTTTTACAACATGATCAAGTGAGTGGTCAGCCGTTAGTTAGTGGTGAGTGAATAGTCAACAATAAAAACGACAAGCCGCACGGCGTAAAAAATCGCTGTGCGGCTGTTTTGTGGCATTTTCGGGGGAGGTGCATATCCTGTAATAACTGCGTGTGCAGTTGAATGTGATCAGAAAGGTGCGGACATAATGGACATGAATGCAATGAACAGTGTAACCAACGGGGAGAACGGCTTTATTTCACGGCTCGCGGAACTCATTCTGAGCAATCCCCCGGCGGCATTTGCGGATATACGCGGCTCGGAGGCGTATCCCGATATCGAAGGCAGCGTGGTATTTTACAGCGAGCCGCAGGGCGTGCTGGTGCTGACTGCCGTGACGGGACTGCCCGTTCCCGACGAACCCTGTGGCAATACCATTCACGCCATGCACATCCATCAAGGCGGTTCATGCAGCGGCAATGAAGAAGACCCCTTTGCCGACGCGGGTTCACACTACAATCCCAACGATTGCCCCCACCCGCAGCACGCGGGCGACCTGCCGCCCATCTTTGCCAACAACGGCAGCGCGTGGAACGCGGTTCTGCTGGAGCGGTTCAGCGTGGATGAGGTAATCGGCAAAACCGTCATCATTCACAGTTCCTACGACGATTTTACCACCCAGCCGTCGGGCAATGCCGGCGCAAAAATCGCCTGCGGCGTGATTACGACGGTGTGACAAACCGGCTTGAAAAGGAAACAGCCGTCGGGTGCTGATGGATTCTTGAAAAAGAACATCAGCCCTGACGGCTGTTTTTGTTGGCGATCGTGTAGCTGATGGGGCAGCCGCATTTTGGACAGACGGGGCGGGAACTGTTGGTGCGCCCGAGAATATAATCGGCAGAAACGCCGTAATAATCTGCAAGCGTCATCAAATGGTGAATCGGCAGTTCCCGCTCGCCGCGCTCATAGCGGGAATACTGTGCCTGTGTGGTATAGAGCAGCTTGGCGATGTCAGCCTGTTGCAAGTCATGGTCTTCTCGCAAATCTCTCAATCGCTGTAAGTATAGCATAGCGGTTTGGTTTCCTTTCCGTCAAAATACCGATATTGTAAAAATGCTATCACTGAATGAAAAAATCGCTTGACAATATATCCAAATGGATATATAATATAGTGCGGTGATGAATATGACGCAGGAAAAGAGTTATAAAATTCAAATATTGAGAGGTTTAGCCATTATTGCGGTGGTCTTTTTACATAATACGCCCGGTGGATTAGCACAGGTTTTTGTTAGACCGTTTTTGAATTTTTGCGTTGGGTTGTTTTTGTTTTTGAGTGGGTTACTTTCCAGTAGGCAAAAATGGAATCCTATGAAACGCATCAGAAAAGTGATGTATCCTTACATAATATGGACTTTTATATATATTGTGATGGGGCATTTTCATGAGCCTCCGAAGATTCCATTGGCTTTTTTCAAGGCTTTACTGCTAGGAACTGCTGCCGCTATTATGTATTATATTTTTGTATATTGCCAATTCACATTGTTAATACCATTAATTGATCGCCTTTCCAAATCCAAGTATAAATACTGGGGATTTCTTATTTCGCCGCTTGAAATTGTTATCTTTCGATGGTTCCCACTGATTCAAAGTTATCATATGAATAATTTTGTTAATACTTTGATTCATGTATCTTGTCTAGGCTGGTTTACTTATTTTTATCTTGGATATATGATCGGGAATCGTCAGATTACAATACGTCTAAAAGGAAGAACACTGTATTATTTTTGGGTGATTTCTATTTTTTTTCAAATGCTGGAAGGATATTGGTATTATACATTGGGGAATACAAATTGTGGTACCCAACTTAAATTAACATCTATTTTATCTGGTGTGCTTTTTGTGCTAATTAGTTACAAATTTGTTGTTTCAGCGAAGGAATATCGAAGCAACCTTTTAAAACTTTTAGGTGATAATTCATTTGGAATTTATTTTTCGCATTGTGCCATTATGGCGGTTTTGCATAAAATTGGTTTTTATTCAAGGTGGGTTGTTTATCCTTGTAATGCGATCATTGTTTTGTTGCTTAGTCTGCTATTTGTGATTGTGTTCAAAAAGATACTTGGAAAATACGGTAAATTTCTGGCTTTATAATACAACCAAACCCGCGCACGGTCACACCGACCGCGCGCGGGTTTTTCCATTCATTCCGCATTCCGCATTACGAATTCCGCATTCCCCACCATGCCCTTCCATAATTCCCGCATGGCGGCGCCAAAGGTGACTTTGGGCGCATCGCGGTCGGCGAGAATGTCGAATTCGCCGACGGTTTCGCTGCCGAGAGAAAGACGCACTGTACCGATGGGCTGACCGAGTGCCACGGGTGCTTCGAGCGATTCAGGAAGCTCCACCTTGACCGAGATGTCCTTGCCCTTGCCCTTTTCGGTCAGCACCTTGCCTTCCATCTGTACGAACGTGCCGATCTGCTTTTCCATGCCGCCGGTGACGGGAATGTCGGGCAGTTCCGGCTGAATGGCGGAGATGTCGGTGAGTTCCCAGTTGGCAAAGCCGTAGTCGAGCAGTTTTTTGGCGTCGGCGAAGCGGCTCTTGCTGTTGGGCGCGCCGAGAATCACGGCGATCATGGTCATACCGTCGCGCTGTGCCGCCGCCGAGATGCAGCAGCCCGCCTGATTGGTGGTGCCGGTTTTCAGACCGATCGCGCCATTGTACTGTTTGATGAGCTTGTTGGTGTTGGTGAGCTGGAGCGTGCCTCCGCGTAAAGTATCCATCCAGATGCGGGTGTAATCGGTCACAGCCTCATGCCGGAGTAATTCTGCGGAGGCGACGGCAATATCCTGTGCCGAGGTCACGTGACCCTCCGCGTCCAGCCCGGTGCAGTTGCAATAGAAGGTGCTGCTCATGCCAAGCTGTTCGGCGCGGTCGTTCATCATGGCGACAAAAGCGTCGTTGGAGCCGGCGAGATGTTCGCCCAGCGCGACGCAGGCGTCATTGGCGGAACCGACCAGCGCGGCTTTGATAAGTTCGTGGACGGTCATCTGTTCGCCCGGCTCCAGCCAGATTTGCGAGCCGCCCATCGAGGCAGCGTATTCGCTGCAAGTCACGGTTTCGTCAAGGGTAAGTTTGCCCGCGTCGATGGCTTCAAAGACCAGCAGCATGGTCATGACCTTGGTGATGGAGGCTTCGGGCAGACGCTCCTGTGCGTTGAGCGCATAGACAATCTGTCCGGTTTCGGCGTTCATCAAGGCGGCAGCTTTGGCGGTGAGGTCGAGGTTGTGCTTGGGTTCGGAGGACGGGGTCTGACTGACGGCAGCAGCATTGGCGGGCGGCAGGGTTTCCCCGTAGGCATAGACCGTCCGCGCAGAGGGAGCAACCGGCGCGGCGGCAAACAGTACGGCAAGCAGCAGAGAAAGAGCAATGATTTTCTTCTTCATCTTATTCATACACGTTCCTTTCGGTGATATCATTCCTATGGGATAGTGTATGCGGAATGGTACAAAGATATCCCAAAAAATGATTTACATTGGAGAATTTGAAAATAGTTGTTGCACTTTTGCGAATAGACGTGTATAATGGTAGGCATATGATGACACTAATGGGGGAACGGGAGGTTTTTGGAGTGGATCATTTCAAGCTCGTATCGGATTACAAGCCGACCGGCGATCAGCCGGAGGCAATTGCGAAGCTCGTGGAGGGATTGCGGAAGGGATATCATGAACAGGCGCTGCTGGGTGTCACCGGCAGCGGCAAGACCTTCACCATGGCGAACGTCATCGCGCAGATGAACAAGCCGACCTTAGTGCTGGCGCATAATAAAGTGCTGGCGGCGCAGCTCTGCAACGAATTCCGCGAGTTCTTCCCGGAAAACGCGGTGGAATTTTTCGTCAGCTACTACGATTATTACCAGCCGGAATCCTATATTCCCACAACCGATACCTATATCGAGAAGGACTCTTCGGTGAATGACGAGATTGACCGCCTGCGTCACTCCGCGACGTCGGCGCTGTCCGAGCGGCGCGACGTGATTATTGTCGCGTCGGTCTCCTGCATTTACAGCATGGGCGACCCGATTGACTACCGGAACATGGTGATATCCCTGCGCCCCGGTATGCAGAAATCCCGTGACGAAGTATTGCGAAAGCTCACGGAAATCCAGTACAGCCGCAACGATATTGAATTCACCCGCAACACCTTCCGGGTGCGTGGCGACGTGGTGGAAGTCTTTACTTCCTACGGAAAGGATACCGTCATCCGCATTGAATTTTTCGGCG
>CAMJHU010000074.1 GCA_946405565.1 uncultured Clostridia bacterium | reverse complement strand
AGTGTGGAAAAGATGACGCTCACGTCGGCACAGTCCAAATTTGATTACATCAACTATGTGGGCAGCCGCGAAGTGAAGGTCAAGACAAAATCCATCGGAAATGTGCAGATTATCGGTCCTGCACACGTGCTGTCGCAGATCAAGCCGTCAGATATTACCGTTTACGCGGATATGACGGGGTTTGAAACGGTGATCGGTTCCTGCACGGTCAATGCCGTGGTATCCATTGCCAATCATTCCAATTGCTGGGTCATCGGCACCTATACGGTGGACGCTGTGATCAGCTGATATTTAACAGGACAAAATCAAAACCGTGAAGTACTTTGTCTGAAAGACAAAGCGCTTCACGGTTCCTTTTTTTACGATGATTTCTATACCATATCGGCGGCGGTGGTCTGTGTGTCGGCAATCAGGCGGAGGGTCTGCTGCTTTGTGAGAACGCCCTTGGACATATATTCCACCGCCATGGCGGTGTGATTCCAGAAAAACTGGTTTTCCTGCGTCTGGGTGGTGAGCAGAAAGGAATCCGCCGACTGCACCGACTGAATGACGCCATGGTAGATAAAGGATTTGTCCGTGAGCCTGTCCTCGGCGTTACGAGAGAGAGAGGCAAGCGCCGGGACACGGCAATTATCGCCGCAGAGACGGGTGATATTGTCTTCGGTGAGAAAACTTTCCACGAACGCCAGCACATCTTCCCGCTTGTCGCTGTCGTAGTAGGCTTTTTTGGTAATATAAAAGCCCTCGGCAAAATCGACATAAAGCCCGTTTTCGCTCACGTTCTTCTGTGAACGGTCGGAGGAGGAAACCGCCGCGGGACGGGTGGTTGGTGATGGGGATGGCGGCGGCGTAGATTCTCCCGCGCCGGAGAGCGGCGCGGCTCCGCCGGATTGCGGAGACTGCTCGGAAGGCTGGGTAGGCGGCAGGGTGTTAGCGGTGTTGCGGGGATACACGGGTCCCGACATACCGTTGTTGGGATAGGAATTGGCGGTGGTGGTGACTTCCGGACTGCTGATACTGCCGAAAGGCGGCAGCGCGATGTATTCACTGTCGAGGTCGGTATTGATACCCCCGCAGGTGGTGTGATCCATCAGCAGAATAGCGGCTTTGCCGCTGTTGTATCGTTCCACGGGGGAGGGGAGCTTGTCGGCGGCGGTGTGCTGAAGGTCAGAGGACGAAATGAGATAATCAAATGCTTCGGGCGGCATGGAGGGAAAGGCGTTCAGCTCGTCGAGCTGCGCGATGGCGTCCATTGCCTGCGACCAGCATTCGTCGGGATGACCGTCCATCGCGGATTGCACTGAGGAAAGCCCGCCCAGCCCCCGCACGAGATATTCCAGGAGCGGAGCGCTCTCATCGAGCGCGTTGGCGAAAAGGGAGACTTCGCCCTTCTGAAAATGCTTGGCGGCACGCACGATGTCCTCCCATGTTTCGGGGATGGGTAAGCCGCTGCGCCGGAACAGCGCCGCGTTGATAATCACGCCGCGCCAATCCCCCCGTACAGGAATACAGTAGCGATTTCCGTCATCCGCCGCGGCGCTGTCAATGGCGGCTTCCGAGAGCGAAGCGGCAAATTTGGGATAATCGGCGCGGATTTCGTCTATGGTCATGAAGAAATCCGAAAGCTGGCTCATATCTTTGATGGAGGAATAATAGATCACATCGGGTACGTTGGCGCCGCGATAGGTGGAGGCGATGGAGAGTGCCATTTTATAGCCGGCGGCGGGTGTGGTGGTGGTGTCGTTGATGACCACGTTTTTATGGGTTTTGGTATATTGGCTGAGAATGTCGGAGTAGACGGCGCGGTCAGCGCTTTCTCCTAAGGTGCTGTATGTACGCATGACAAAGTGGGGTTTTTCGTTCTTACCGCAGGCGCCAAGCGATGTGAGACTTATTGAGACGGTAAGTACCAGTGCTGCCCATCGTCTGCCATTGCGTAGAAAAGCGTTTCGTGCCATACTGTCATTTCACTCCCCGAAGGCTATTTCAGTAAACTCAGTGAGCCGATGACCGGCAGCGGTCGCAGTCTGTCGCAGGCAACGTTGAAGATACCGTACAGGCTCAACGCAATCGAACAGAGGGTGATAAAGATGAGCAGTACCGACGGAATGAGTGATACAAAGGGAATGGAGCCCAGCAGCATATCAATAAAATAATGGATCGCAAGGGCGGTGGCTTCGGCAATCGCCAGTATCATGCCCTGATTGATGTGGAAGCGCAGCCGGGGATTCCGGCGGCTGTCGCTGAACAGTCCCAGCAGAAAGAAGGGGCCTATATAGGAAAGAAAGCTGAAGGTTTTAATATCCTGACTGGTCATGGTATTCCTCCTTTGAAAGACAAACAGTGATGGCGATGATACATTCCGCATTCCGCATTACGCATTCCGAATTATGAATTGCGTATTGTCACCACGACCCGGTGGGGAACACAGACAATGGATTGCCCGGTTTCGGTGATGCGTCCGGTATGCACGCATACCTGATCGGGACAGTCCGCCCGGATCATACGCACGCCGCCGTCCCGTATTTCAATGACATTGCCCTCGGAAACAGCATAGACGGTATCGACATCCAGCGGAAGACAGGCGACTTCCCTGCCGTCCGCGCGAATAACTACCGTCCGGGGCGCGGGCAGCATCCATCGGGTCATCAGGAAGCCCGCCGCGCACAGGCTGAGAAGGATTGCTGTCAGCCGCAAATCCCCACCGGTCACGCCCAGTGACGCCATACAACGGCGGATTCTGTCGAGCCGTGTCCGCAGCGCCGCCATTTATACGTCGAGCTGTGCCAGACGGCACATGGCGCGGTAACAGATTTCCGCGTGGCGCATGAAATCATCCACCGGGAGGTTTTCGTTGGGCATATGGAGGTTGCTGGGCTGTGCATCCGGGAACACCGGTCCGAACGCCACGCCGCGTCCATGCAGAGCGCGGGCATAAGTGCCGCCGCCCATCGCCATCGGAACCATCGGCTGTCCCGTGATTTCGGTATAGCATTCGCCCAACGTGCGCAGCAGCGGATGATCTTTGGGAATATAGAGAGGGGGATTGTCGTGAATGACTTCCACCGAAACGCCGTATGCCCCGGCTTCCTCCGTGATCTTCTGAATCAGGGGCGCACTGTCGAGCGTCGCGGGGTAACGGATATCCACCCGAAGCGTGGACAGACCGTCCGCGGCGGCAATCGTACCGACATTCAGCGTGAGTTCGCCGGAGGTTTCGTCCGCACAGTCGATGCCCACGCCTTTGCCGTTGGTATCGCCGCAGAGCTTGCCCGCAAAGAACCATTCGGCACTGCCTTCGGTCAGAACAGATGCTTCTTCTGCAGCGGTGAGCAGACAGTTAATGGCATTCACGCCTTTTTCGGGACACATCGCGTGAGCGGAAACACCCTTTACCCAGACAGCATATCCGCTTTCAGCGGGCGAAACCGTACATTCCGCGTCGCCTGCGTTGATCCGCGCACCAATGGCGCTGGCTGTTGCCGCGTCAATATTCATCCGGGCGGTGCATTGGTCGGCGACGCAGTTGATGGCGGAACCGCCTTTGACTGAGAGAAACGCCGCATCGGTCGGACCGGTGAATTGCAGATGTAAAATACCCTTTTCGCAGTGGCAGGCGGGATAGTCCGCGTCGGGGGTAAAGGCGAAGGCAGGAAGCGGGTGCTTTGAGAAATAATGTTCCATATCGTCCATGCCGATTTCCTCACCGCCGCCGAAAATGCAGCGCACGGGACGTTTCATCGGCACGCCGTTGTCCTTCATGGCTTTGAGACAGTACAGGGCGACGATAGCCGCGCCCTTGTCGTCTGCCACGCCGCGTCCGTAAAGATACCCGTCTTTTTCGGTCAGTACCAGCGGGTCGGTATCCCAGCCGTCGCCGACCGGCACCACGTCCACATGGCACAGTACGGCGGCGTAATCGTCCTCCTTGCCTTCTCCCCACTGCGCGTGACAGGCATAATTGTCACAGTTTTCCGTGGCAAGTCCCATTTTACGTCCCAGCGAAAGCATGAAGGCAATGGCTTCGGCAGATTTGGTGCCAAAGGGAAAATCTCCGGCGGCAGTGTCCCGCACCGCGACCGATTCAATGGCAACCAGCTCTTTCAGGTCGCGCAGCATATCGTTTTGGTACTTAGCCATGACGGTTTCGTACATACAAAGCTCAACTCCTCATTCCTGATGACAAACAGAATTGTGTTTATTATAAAGGATATTCATCACAAATCTCAGCGTTTATTATAAAAATTTTATGAATTATCGGGCAGGACAAGAAAAATCCGGTCATGCACAGGCTAAGGCGGCAATAGTATGAGAAAGAAGATCTTAACTGAAAGGAAGATGGAGATGAACTGCCGCATTGTGGACCTGAGAAACAAGGACGTCATCAATGTAAAGGACGGCGCAAGACTGGGGTGCGTGAGCGATGTGGAGGTGAATACCGCGACGGCACGGCTCGTGGCGATTGTCATCTATGGCAGGCTCAAATGCTTCGGGCTGCTGGGACGGGAGGACGACTGCGTGATCGACTGGGACGATATCGAAGTGATCGGCGAGGACACTGTGCTGGTCAACTGCACGCCCCGACGCTGCCGCTGCAAACCGGGACGCTTTGAAAACTTTTTCCGGATGCTGGGCTGCTGAGTTTCTTGTCATTCTGACCAAAATCCGTGGGCGTTTTGCAGGGGATTCCTGCTTGACAAACCGTGGCAAATGGAGTAAAATAGTAAAAAATCAAATGAATTCGCGGAGCAAAGGCATCGGACGGTACTGCGGTATGTCGGGACTTTGCTCTTTTTCATTCAGTAGCATGCAAGTTGAATATGTTGAAATTGCATTTTCATCCGCTGTCCGCGCGAATTCCGTTGATTGTCGAAACTGCTCACTGAGGAGGATGATATCATGGGCAAATTTGAAGTGATCCATATCGAAACCAGCGATTCCGACCTCTTTAACGAACTGTACAACAACGCGATGCTCTCCGGCATGATTGACGTGAATCTTTATGAGGAATTCGGCGTCATGCGGGGACTGCGCGATTCCAACGGCAAGGGCGTCCTGACCGGTCTGACCGAAATTTCCGACGTGGTCGCGACCCAGACCATCGAGGGCAAAAAGCTTCCCGATGAAGGCTCCCTCTATTATCAGGGCTACAATGTCTACGACCTCATCGACGGACTGAAGGATCGGCGCTATGCCTTCGAGGAAATCACCTATCTGCTGCTCTTCGGCGCACTGCCCACCCAGAAGGAATTTGAGGAATTCAAGGACGTCATGGCGAGCTTCAACGGTCTTTCCAACGAATTCACCCGCGACGTAATCATGCGGCTGCCGAGCGAGAACATCATGAACGGTCTCCAGCGCGGTCTGCTGACGCTCTATTCCTACGACGATATGCCGGAGGATATCTCCCCCGCCAACGTGCTTCGGCAGTCACTCCAGATCATTGCCAAGATGTCGGCGATGTCTACGTATCTCTATCACGCCTATCAGCACATTCAGCTCGATCAGAACCTGGTGATCAAAAATCCCAAGCCCGAATATTCCACCGCCGAAAACCTGCTCTATATGCTCCGCACGGACGGGCAGTTTACCGAGCTGGAAGCCAAGGTGCTGGATGTGGCGCTGGTGCTCCACGCGGAACACGGCGGCGGCAACAACTCCACCTTCACCACCCATGTGGTCACGTCCTCCGGCACCGATACCTATTCGGCACTCTCGGCGGCCATCGCCTCCCTGAAAGGCTTCCGTCACGGCGGCGCCAACCTCAAGGTCAAGCATATGATGGAAGAAATCATGACCAATGTCAAGGACTGGGAGAATGAACAGGAAATCCGCGACTATCTCAAAAAGATTCTGGACAAGCAGGCGTTTGACGGACAGGGACTCATTTACGGCATCGGTCACGCGGTCTATACCAAGTCCGACCCGCGTGAGGTCATTCTCAAATCCTACGCCAAACAGCTTGCCGCTGCCAAAGATCGGGAAGCGGAGTTCGCGTTCTATGACCGCGTGGAGCGTCTCGCCAAAGAGGTCATTGCCGCTCACCGTCATCTCTTCAAACCGATCTGCGCCAACGTGGATTTTTACAGCGGACTGGTGTACGACTGCCTCGGCATTCCCGAAAACCTCTTCACGCCGATCTTCGCGATTTCGC
Source organism: uncultured Clostridia bacterium (assembly GCA_946405565.1). Classification (GTDB taxonomy): domain Bacteria; phylum Bacillota; class Clostridia; order Oscillospirales; family Acutalibacteraceae; genus RUG762. The sequence continues at coordinate 1,609 of CAMJHU010000074.1, read as the reverse complement.
GTATGTCGGGCTGGAGCGCGCACCGGCTGGAGGAAATCATCAACAAGGGCAAGATTATCCGTCCCGCCTATAAATACGTCGGTCATCACAGACCCTACAAAGCCATTCAGGACAGATAAACATATCACAGCGATGAAAGGACGATAAAATCAATTATGGCTAAAATTCAGATGAAAACCCCGCTGGTCGAGATGGACGGCGACGAAATGACCCGCATTATCTGGAAGATGATCAAGGACATTCTGATTCTTCCCCATGTAGACTTAAAGACCGAATACTATGATCTGAGCCTGGTACACCGCAACGAGACGGATGACAAAGTCACCGTCGAAAGCGCGGAGGCAACCAAGAAGTACGGCGTGGCGGTCAAGTGCGCCACCATCACCCCCAACGCCGCGAGAATGACCGAGTACGATCTCAAAGAGATGTGGAAGTCCCCCAACGGCACCATCCGTGCCATTCTCGACGGTACAGTGTTCCGCGCGCCGATTCTGGTCAAGGGCATCACCCCTTACATCCCGACATGGAAAAAGCCGATCTGCATTGCCCGTCACGCTTACGGCGATGTGTATAAAAACACCGAAATGATCGTGGAACAGGGCAGCAAAGCGGAGCTTTGCGTCACCAAGCCCGACGGCACGGTGGAAACCAGCCTGATTCACGATTTTGCCAAGTCGGACGGTATCATTCAGGGAATGCACAATCTCGACAGCAGCATTTCCTCCTTTGCCCGCGCCTGTTTCAACTATGCGCTCGACCGGAAGCAGGACTTGTGGTTTGCCACCAAGGACACTATCAGCAAGAAGTACGACCACCGCTTCAAGGATATCTTCCAGCAGATTTTTGACAGCGAGTACAAGGAGAAGTTCGCGGAAGCGGGCATCACCTATTTCTACACGCTGATTGACGACGCCGTGGCGCGTGTGATCCGCAGTGAAGGCGGCTACATCTGGGCATGCAAGAATTACGACGGCGACGTCATGAGCGATATGATTGCCACGGCGTTCGGTTCGCTTGCCATGATGACCAGCGTGCTGGTGTCTCCCGACGGTGTGTACGAGTATGAAGCGGCGCACGGCACGGTGCAGCGCCATTATTACAAACATCTCAAGGGGGAAGAAACTTCTACCAATTCCGTCGCGACCCTCTTCGCGTGGAGTGGTGCGCTGCGCAAGCGCGGCGAGTTGGACGGCACTCCCGATCTCTGCGCCTTTGCCGACGCTCTCGAAAAGGCGACGCTTGCCACCATTGAGGACGGTGTGATGACCGGCGATCTCTACGCGCTTTCCACGCTGGAGAACAAGACAAAGGTCAATACCGAAACCTTCCTCCGGGAAGTGGGCGTGCGCCTGTCGAAGATAATTCGTAATGCGTAATGCGTAATGCGTAATTGGTGATATGAAAAAAGTGATGAGCGGTTTGGCGGCAGAAATGCCCTGCCCGCTCATCACTGTTTTGAGTTGGTGAGAGAAGTTGGAATATTGCAAGGAAGAATTAAAGCACGGAGCAACGCATTTTATCACGTTTTTCAAATGGAGCCTCTGTGCGGTCATTGCCGGTATCATCGTGGGGAGCGTCGGAACGCTGTTCCACTATATGATCGACCTGT
>CAMJHU010000073.1 GCA_946405565.1 uncultured Clostridia bacterium | reverse complement strand
AGCAGACCGAACAGTTCCGTTGTAATCCGTTCCTTTGCCAGATGTTCCAGCAGGTGTTTCTGTCGGTGAATCTGATCTGCCGTTTCCGGCGCAATGGAAAATCCCAGTACGGACGAAAACCGCAGGGCGCGGAAAATGCGCAGCGCGTCCTCTTCAAAGCGTTTTTGGGGATTCCCCACGCAGCGAATCAGTGTGTTTTCCAGATCCTCCGCGCCGCCGAAAAGATCGACAAAGCCCGCGTCGGGAGAATACGCCATGGCATTGATGGAAAAATCGCGGCGGCTGAGGTCATCGGCAATACCGTCGGAAAAGGTCACACTGTCAGGGTGACGACCGTCGGAATAGGCTCCGTCGATACGATAGGTGGTTACCTCGACAGGTATTCCGTCGGAGAGAACGGTTACGGTGCCGTGTCTGAGACCGGTTTCAATTACGCGATAGCCGTTTTGTTCAAAGATTGTCTTGACCTGCTTCGGAAGGGCATTGGTGGTAATGTCGTAATCCTTGGGCGTCTTGCCAAGCAGCGCGTCCCGTACACAGCCGCCTACCACGAAGCTTTCATACCCACGGTCGCGGAGTTTTTTCATGACGCACAGCACGTTATCCGGAATCGGAATCGTATGCTGTGCAGCCTTTCCTGTCTCTGTCATGATGATTCCTTTCTGTGTGCCCTGAATGATAACCCTGTCAATGAACCAAAACGGTTGCATTTATCGGGGAATGCACTTATAATAAGTATACCACCTTCTTTTTTCAATTACAATCTTTTTTTCGAGGAGGAGAGACATCCGTGACAGACAGGGCTGTTACATACTTTGTCTGCGAGAAGGACAAAGAGCGGTTCCGTGAAGCTTGCCGACGTCAGGCCGTGACGGAACCAAACCGTGATTCTATCGGTACGTTGGGAGAAAAGACACTGCACGCGGTTCTGAAATATTATTATGAGCCGGACACGGACTGTCATGAGGTTCCGATGGAAGGATATGTGGCGGATATTGTGGGAGAGCGGGGAATCACGGAAATACAGACAAGGGGTTTTGTCCGGCTCAGACCCAAGCTGGAAGTGTTTCTGGAAGCAGTTCCGGTGACAGTGGTGTATCCGGTGATTTGTCACAAGACCATTGTAAATACCGATGTTGGAACCGGCGAAGTACTGTCCGTCCGACGGTCGCCCAAGAAGGAAAATATTTACGTTGCCGTCCGGGAGTTATATACCATACGGGATTTTTTGAATCATCCCCGCCTGACCATCCGGCTGGTGCTGCTGGATACCGAAGAAGTGCGGCGATTCGGCGTACGAACCCGACGGCGCAAAAAGCAGCGTACCCGCAGAGGAGAATATGTGTCTGATTTGGTTCCGGTGGAACTGTTGGATGAAATCACGCTGGCAGAGCCGGAGGATTACGATATTTTTCTTCCGCCACGGCTCAGGAATGCCGAAAACCCGTTCGGCACAGCGGAACTGGCAGCCGCGGCAGCGGTTGCCACTGACTGTGCCCGCATGACGCTCAACCTGCTGACAGGCATGGGACGGTTGATTCCGGCGGGGAAGAGAGGCAATGCACGGCTGTATTGGCGACAGGAGAGAGGCAAACCAAAAGAATAGGAGAAACAAACTGAAAATCTTATAAAAATACATTGCTTTTTTGTCATATCTATGCTATAATCAAAGCCACAAAAATAGTTTGGAGGTTTTTCGATGAAAAAGTTTCTGCAGGAATTCAAAGAATTCGCACTCAAGGGCAATATGCTCGATCTGGCTGTCGGTGTACTGATCGGTTCCGCTTTTTCGGGGCTGGTCACGTCGCTCACCAACAACATTATTCAGCCGCTGCTCAACTGCTTTGGCGCGGAAGACGCTACCAGTGGTGTGGGCAATCTCTCCATCAAGTTTTATAAGCTGGATATGCCGATTGGTCAGTTTCTGGCGGACGTCATCAATTTCATCATCATGGCACTGGTTATTTTCCTGATTGTCAAGGGTGTCAATAAGCTCTCCGCCATCGGCAAGAAGAAGGAAGAGGCAGCCGCGCCCACCACCAAGACTTGCCCCTTCTGCGCGTCGGAGATTCCGCTTGCCGCCTGCAAGTGCCCCCACTGCACCAGCGACCTGCCTGTCGAAGCGCCCGCTGACGAGCCCAAGCCGGCAACTGTCAAAAAGCCTGTCAAAAAGGGTGGCAGATAAATCGCCTCGCCTATTCCGAATATCTGAATGCGTGAACCGATGAAGAACAAGACGCGTGTCCCGCGCGACCCTGACTATGATAAGGCGCTGCGGCTGGCGATCATATTGCCGCTTGTGGCGTTGCTGCTGGCGGCGGTGGGCGTGGGAGTAGGACAGGAACGGCTCCATCGCGTCATGCCGCCGTGTATGTTCCTGACACTGACAGGGTATAACTGTCTGTCATGCGGCGCGACACGGGCGACTTATGCGCTGCTGCACGGTGATCTGCTCACCGCTATCTGGTATAATCCCCTGTACGTTGCCTTTCTGGGCTGGTTGGGGTATCTGTACAGCCGGCTGGTGATTTCGCTGATACGCCGACCGTACCGGAAATTTTCGTTCAGTCCCACATGGGTGCAGGGATTGATTGTGGCGGCGATCTGTGCGGCATTTCTTCTTTTGCGCAACACGCCGTTTTACCGCTCCATCTTCTTCTGAGGAGTGGGAGCGAATGTCTGAGAAGGAGCGACAGAAGATTTATGGCAGAAAATCGCAGAAAAAAAACATCATCTAAGTCATCGTCCGCCGCCGGTACAAAAAAGACGGCGGCAAAATCGGCAAGCCCGTCCGCTTCAGGCAAAAAACGGCTGACTGTGGCGCAGCGCCGGGAACTTGAACGGCAGCAGCAGATTACGCAGATATTGGTGACAGTCGGCTGCCTGATGGTGGCGCTGATTCTGACGCTGACCTTTGTGCTGATTCACGAGCGGCAGAACGGTGGCGCGAAAACCGATTACACGACGACAGCCACGTCGAGCAATACCGTGGACACGGTTGCAAGCGGCGTCTATCCCGCTTCAAAGGATTATACCGTGGCATCCGACGGGGAGCAGCTCAAAAAGCCGAAGTCGGGCGAAGAGGTGGCGATATTAAAGACCTCAATGGGAACCATCAAGATTCGGCTTTTCCCGAAATACGCGCCCACGGCGGTGGAAAATTTTAAGACGCTGATTAAGAACGGCTATTACAACGGTCTGATTTTCCACCGTGTCATCAATGATTTTATGATTCAGACCGGCATGGGCAATGGCAGTGGCTGTTCGTTCGAGGGGTATGATTCCTTTGAGGATGAATTCGGGCGCAACCTCTACAATATTCGCGGCGCGGTCTCGATGGCGAATGCCGGCGCCAACACCAATGGCAGTCAGTTCTTCATCGTGCAGACCAAGCAGGTGCAGTACTATACCATCGGTGACAGAGAAACCTTTCTTGAAAACGGCGGCGCCGAATGGGCAGCTGACGCTTATGAAGAAAGAGGCGGCACGGTTTATCTGGACGGACAGTTCCGTGAAAAAGGGCTCACAAGAAGCGGTCACACGGTGTTCGGTCAGGTTTATTCAGGTATGAAGGTGGTGGATAAGATTGCCGCTGTTGAAACTGATGGCAACGATAAGCCGCTGGAAGATGTGGTGATCGAGAAGGCTTATCTCGAAACAGTGGAGTAATCTTTATTCAGGAAACCATTCCAATGCAGGCGCCCGGATGAATCAACCCATCCGGGCGCTTGCATTTTTTTGTGTGGTATGGTATGATACCTATCAGCAGACAGGATGAATGGAGGATGCTTTATGGATGCAGCTGTACTCGCGCTGCTGATTATGTTATCTGCCTATTTTTCGGCTACCGAGACTGCCTTTTCCGGCGTAAACAAGATTCGGCTGAAAAGCATGGCTGCCGACGGCAATCGGAAGGCGGCACGTGCTCTGAAGCTGACCGAGAATTTTGACAAGCTGCTCACCACGGTACTGGTGGGTAACAATGTAGTGAATATTCTGGCTTCGTCGATTGCGACGGTGGTGTTCACATCACTCTTTGGAGATGCGGGTGTAACCGTTGCCACGCTGGTGATGACGGTACTGCTGCTGATTTTCAGCGAAATTACGCCCAAGAGCATGGCGAAGGAAGCGCCGGAGCGTTTTGCGATGGCTTCCGCACCGGTGATTGGGTTGCTTCAGATCGTTCTCACGCCGGTCAACTGGTTATTTACGGTGTGGAAAAAGATGATAGCAAGGCTGTTCCAGGTAAAGGACAGTGGCGCTATTACCGATGATGAACTGATGACGATTGTGGACGAGGCGCAGAACGAGGGTGGTATCGGAGAAAATCAGGGAGAACTGATTCGCTCTGCCATTGAATTCAGCGATCTGGAAGTAGTGCATATTCTCACACCTCGGGTGAATATTCTGGCGGCGGAAATATCTACCCCGCCAAAAAAATTTGCTTCTCTGTTTAAAAACAATCATTATTCGCGTATTCCTGTCTATAAAGGCACGATTGATAATATCGTGGGAATTTTGCATGAACGTGACTTTTATGAAAAGATGTATTTTGATAAGGAAATTGACATTGCCTCTATGTTGATTTCAGTGGAGTATATTCCCAAAAATACCAAGATATCCGAATTGTTGCGCATTTTTCAGCACGCCCGTTGTCATATGGCAGTGGTCGTGGACGAATTTGGCGGCACAGTAGGCATTATCACTATGGAGGATATTCTGGAGGAACTGGTGGGCGAAATCTGGGATGAGAATGACGAGATTATCCGCGAGATCGAACGATGTGAGGACGGCGGGTATATTGTGGCAGGTATTGCGTCGCTGAGCAAGGTGTTTGAGGTTATGGAGATTGAGGAGGATCAGGACACGCAGTCCGTGACCATTAGTGGCTGGTTGACCGAACGCATGGGAAAAATTCCGCAGGTTGGCGAGGGAATTGAATTTGGTGGGTTCCGCATCTCGGTTTCCGAGGCGACACCCAAACGAGTGATGTATGTTAAGATCATCAGAATCAACGATGTTTCTCAATCTATACAATCGGGGCAGATGTAATGAAAAAAATAAAAAAAATACTTGACATCGCGGCATTTATGTGGTACAATTCTTTTCGGTTCCGAATCTTGGTACCGAAAAGATACAATTGCTGATGTGGCTCAGTTGGTAGAGCAGCTGATTCGTAATCAGCAGGTCAGGGGTTCAAGTCCCCTCATCAGCTCCACGGTATGGACGCATAGCTCAGCTGGTTAGAGCGCCTGCTTCACACGCAGGAGGTCGGCGGTTCGAGTCCGTTTGCGTCCACCATACCATACAGTAAGCGAACACATCACCTATATCAATGGATATCTGGTGCTGGCGGTTCGCTTATTTTATTAATGAAAAAACAGGCTCATGCAAGGATGAAAGAAATCCGAAGCATGAGCCGGTTTTTTAATCTGTCGTATTGCCGTCGCCCTTAATCTGTTCGAGGGCTTTGAGGAGCTTGTCGGGAATGGGAATACCGCACTTGGCGCAGTTTTCGAGGATAGAGATCCCCTCATTGGCAATCATGATACCTACAACGATGTTCTGCAATACGCCGTTCGCACCGGTCGCAACGTCCACGCAGTGTGCCACCGCGACGACGAAGAAATACATGACCTTTTTGAGAATGCCGATGAATCCGATATGCGAGCTAAGCTGGAGGTTGATGTACGCACCGATGACACCGCTGACGTAATCAATCACAACGAATGCCAGCAGCGTCATGAGCCAAATATCGGGCTTTCCGAACAGGAACGTGCAGATGCTCGCCATTCCTGCAATGAATATGCGGGCAAATCTGCCCCAGTCAATAGCCATCGTTACACCACCTCCCGTTTGAGCATCAGGCGGGTCTTTTCGCCGACAACGCCGTCGGGGGTCAGACCGTGGGATTTCTGGAAGGCGATGACGGCGGCTTTCGTGACAGCGCCGAATTTCCCGTCAATCGTAATCTTCGCGCCGCATTTTTTGAGATGCCACTGAATCCACGCAGCACCTTTGTCACCGAATTTCCGGTTTTCGGACGGTTCGGCATACGGGCAATCGGAGAAGGTTTTGCAGACGTTGCTGCCGGAATCCTTCCAGCAGACGCGATTTTTGCGGGTATCGATGTGGGCGAATTTTTTGTGCTCATACCAGCCGATGCCGCCGCAGTCGAGCGTTTCCGCATACTGGGCGACGCGCTTGGCAGGAACGCCCTGCGCCACAATGTCCGCCGCCATACCCTTGACGTGATAGGAATTGCTCACGCCGCCGATCTTGGCGTTGTATTTGGCGGTGCGATAGGCGGAATTGATGTGGATCGGCTTTCCAAAACGGTCACGGATTTTTTCCAGAAGCGTGACAAGCCGGTCGTCGATCAGGACTGTGTCAGAGCCGTCATGGCAGGCAAATTCCTTCACCGTGAAATGGGGTGAGAGATGAAGATTGCCACTCTTTTTCAGACTGTACTTTTTGACGGTCATAACCATCACTCCTCGTAAACGGTGTCGGTGATTTTCTCAAATTCGGCAGCGGTAATCCAGTTTTTCACAACGGCATTTCTGACACGTGAAATGTCCCACAGACCACGTTCGTAGTAGGATTTGACTTTTTCAAATTTACTGCTCATCGTTGTTATCTTCCCCCATTTCGTCGTTGTCGGTGTCAAGTTCAACGTCGGTCATCATCGCGATGTATTCCACGTCAGCGGTTGTCTTGTCAAGCTCGATCCTGAGTTTGACATTTTCACGGCGCAGATCAAGCGCTTGTTGCTGAATTGATTTCATTTCAAACATATTTCAGACTTCCTTTCTCATATGATATTACAAGCTGGGGCAGCCCAAGCGCTGCTGCCCGCATTGCCGGCGCCGACAGAGCCCGTCTTACCGACAATATGGACTTTGTTACCGTCCCCATAGTACGAGGTTCTAAGCAACAAATACTGTGCCACGCCGTTTCCATACTTGATGCGGTTGCTATCTGGTCCCGTACTAGGTGCGGACAGGTCAGAGTAATTTGCGTAACAAGGATAAGGTTCCCCTTCGTTCACGCCGCTGACCTCAGTGCCGCCATAAACCTCGCTTCTTGACAGCAGGAAGAAGTAATCGTCCGTCTCATCATATCCGCCGCCGTCACAAGTTGTATTTCTTACCGTCACAATATGCGTCTTGCCGAGCACCGCGAGAAAGTCCGCATCCATACCGTTCATGAAACCAGCAGTATTTGCCGCCCACGAAGGTGGTCTGTCAAAATTCGTCTGTGGAGTCCAGACAGAACCCGCCGCCGCGTTGCTTCCCAGCCACTGCCGGATTGCCGATTCCTTGTAGTTATTACTGCCGTATCGTACTCTGTGAATCGAGTTGAGATTGTTGGCAAAGTCACCTGCCGCAGTGAGCGTACCGAGGTTCGTACCGTCTGCGCCTTCACTCACCGCAACCTGTTCAATAGTAGTCGTACTTGTTGTGCTTGCATAGCTTGTCACCTTTGCTGCGCTTGCCTGCGTATTGTAAGTCCAACCAAAACACAACTGGCCGCCTGCGGGAACAGCCTGTGTCAGTGTGAACTGATAGGAAGTCAGGTCGTTATAGGTTGCATCATAGGTACTGTCAATCGTAAAGCGATACGTACCTGCGGGCATTGCCGTTTCCGCATAGTAGAACGCTTCCGGTGCGTTAAACTGCATGACAGTCGGGAAACAGTCGTGCAGTTGGAGCGTCAGACTGTGGGTAAACTGCGGGTCGGCGGGTGTATCGTGGTCGATACCGATCACGTCCCATTCCAAGACGTCGTTGCCTCTATGGCAATACATTTTAGTGCCGACAGGAAAAGCCTTATCAGC
>CAMJHU010000072.1 GCA_946405565.1 uncultured Clostridia bacterium | reverse complement strand
GCTGACCGTCGAAAAAACCTTTGCCATGTGGAGCGCCTACCGCTATCAGTACCCCATGACGGGCGAACAACTTAACGCCCGCATGAATGCCGCCGCCGACAATCCCTGCGAATGGATGATGACCGCGCTCAACGATGAAGGGGATGTGGTGGGCTACTTCCTGCTGCGCAACGCCGATTATGAGAAAAACAGCGTGCATATGGGATTCATTGTTATCAACGCAAGCAGGCGCGGCAAAGGATTCGGGACGCAGATGCTCACGCTTGCCAAGCGGTTCTGTTTTGATATCCTCGGCATGAAGCGCATTACATTAGGCGTGTTTGAACCCAACGAACGCGCCCGCAAGTGTTATGAGCGCCTCGGCTTCAAGCCTTATGCCGTGGAGGACGCGGATTTTGAATTCCGCGGCGAGCGCTGGAAGGTCATCGAAATGGAGTGTCTGGCGGATGAAGAAGCATGAGATTGTTATCCGTCCCGTCACCGTAGACGACGCGGCGGCACTGCTGGACATCTATCGCTATTATGTGGAACACACCGCGATTTCCTTTGAGTACGATGTGCCGACGGTAGAGGAATTCCGGGGAAGAATTGCGCATACGATAGAAACATATCCCTATCTCGCCGCCGTGCGGGACGGAACGATCATCGGCTACGCCTATGCCCACCCGTTCGTGGGACGCGCCGCCTACGACTGGTCCGCCGAACTGACGGTTTACATTGACCGCGACTGCCGTCATGCCGGCGCGGGACGCGCGCTCTACGAGGCATTGGAACAGGCGCTCCGGCAAATGGGCGTGCTGAATCTCTATGCCTGCATCGGACATACCGAAATGGACGACCCGTACCTCACCAACAACAGCGAGCAGTTCCACGCCCATATGGGCTTTGCCACGGTGGGAATGTTCCGGAAATGCGGGTACAAATTCGGTCACTGGTACGATATGATCTGGATGGAAAAGATCATTGGCATCCACGGTGAGAATCAGCCCGCGCTCACACCCTATCCCGCTATCAGGGAGGTATTGTCATGAATCAGACTTCCATCGAAGAAGCGACCGTGCGAATTGCCACCAAGGTTTCCGCCGTCAGCATTATCGTCAACACCGTGCTTGCCGCCGGAAAAGCCGCCGCCGGCATCCTCGCTCATTCTCCCGCCATGCTCAGCGACGGCATTCATTCCGCCTCCGATGTGTTCAGCAGCTTTATCGTGATTATCGGCGTTAAGCTTTCCGCCAAAAAATCCGACCGCCTGCACCCCTACGGTCACGAGCGGTTTGAATGTGTCGCCGCGATTGTACTCGCCGTGGTACTGGTAGTGACCGGCTGTTTTATCGGCGCGGACGCGTTTACCCGTCTGACTTCCGGCAACCTTGACGCGCTGCCTGAACCCGGACTGGCGGCTATGATCGCCGCCGTCATTTCTATCGCGGTCAAAGAGGGGATGTTCTGGTACACCCGCTATTATGCCAAACAAATCGATTCCGGCGCGGTCATGGCGGACGCGTGGCACCACCGCAGTGACGCGCTGTCCTCCGTGGGCGCGCTGATCGGCATTGCCGGCGCGAGACACGGTTTTCCCGCGCTGGAGCCGCTGGCGAGCCTCGTGATCTGCCTGTTTATCCTCAAAGCCGCCTATGATATCTTCAAGGACGCGGTGGATAAAATGATTGACCGTTCCTGCGACAGCGAGACCGAAGCCGCTGTTGCCGCTTGCGTCATTGCCCAGAAGGACGTGATGGGGATTGATATGCTCAAGACCCGCGTCTTCGGCAACCGCATTTATGTGGATATCGAAATCAGCGCCGACGGCAGCAAGACGCTCTGTGAGGGTCACGCCATTGCCGAACAGGTTCACGCGGCAGTGGAACAGGCGTTTCCCAAAATCAAGCATATTATGGTACACGTTAATCCCGCCGGAGAAGGGAGCAATGAAACATAGAACCCCATAATTAGCCGCGCAGCGGCGGGGATTCCAAAGGGACGAGTCCCTTTGGCGGGTGCAGGGCAGGAGCCCTGCTGGGGAGTGGGGCAAAGCTCCACAAGGCAGCACAGCGTGCTGCCGGGCGAATTGCGCCAAGATAACCAACCGGGATGGGCGAATACAGATGAGGCTCCCCTCCCTGCAAAACAAGCTCATCTTTGAAATGGGGTCAGGCCAATACCAACAAGCCCCGTCGACACACACATTTCCCCGAAAAATCCCCGAAATCCATTGACACATTTTCCGGAGGGTGCTATAATAGCGTTACTTTCCTATAAGGACATTGCATAAAATGAATAAAAATACGGAGGTCTATGCAAACCATGAAACTCAACGGTTCCGACATCATCTGTGAAGTGCTGCTGGAGCAGGGCGTTGACACGGTCTTCGGCTATCCCGGCGGCGCGGTGCTCAACATCTACGACGCGCTCTACAAGTACAGCGACAGAATTACCCACATCCTCACCGCTCACGAGCAGGGCGCCAGCCATGCCGCCGACGGTTATGCCCGTTCCACCGGCAAGACCGGCGTGGTCATCGCGACGTCCGGTCCCGGCGCGACCAATCTCGTCACCGGCATCGCCACCGCCATGATGGACAGCATTCCGATGGTTGCCATTACCGGCAACGTCGGCACGCCCGCGCTCGGCAAGGATTCCTTCCAGGAAGTGGATATCACCGGCGTCACCATGCCCATCACCAAACATAATTTCCTTGTGCGCGACATCAATACCCTTGCACCTATTCTCCGCAAGGCATTCCTGATTGCCCGTTCGGGCAGACCCGGTCCCGTCCTCGTGGACGTGCCGAAGGATATTACCGCCAAGTTTGCCGAATTTGAAAACGAAACGCCCAAGAAGCCCGTCAAGACCGAGATTTCTTCCGACGACATCGCCAAGGCGGTCAAGCTCATCAATCAGGCGCAGCGTCCGATGATCTATGCCGGCGGCGGCGTGATTGCCGCCAACGCGTCGGACAAGCTGCTCGAACTCGCGGAAAAGGCGGATATGCCGGTCTCCTGTTCGCTGATGGGTCTGGGCAGCTTCCCCTGTGACCACCGTCTCTACTGCGGTCTGATCGGTATGCACGGCGGCTACGGCAGCGCGATGGCAACCGGCAACTGCGACCTCATGCTGGTTGTCGGTGCACGCTTCTCCGACCGCGTGGCAGGCGACGCCAAGACATTTGCTCACAACGCGAAAATCATCCACATTGATATCGACGCCGCCGAGTTCGACAAGAACGTGCTGGTGGATCTGACCATTCGCGGCGACGCGGCTCAGGTGCTGTCCAAGCTGGTCGAAAAGGTTGCCGAATCCAAGCATACCGAGTGGGTCGATCAGATTCACGCGTGGGACAGCGAGATTCACTGTTCCCAGCAGGACGGCGATAACGCCACGCCTGAGGCAATCTTTGCTCAGCTCAACAAGCTGATGGGTCCCGACGATATTCTCTGCACCGACGTGGGACAGCATCAGATGTGGGCAGGACAGATGTACCACTTCCGCAAGCCCCGCACGTTTGTATCGTCGGGCGGTCTGGGTACGATGGGCTACGGCATGGGCGCGTCCATCGGCTCACAGGTCGGCAACCCTGACAAGCGCGTGGTACTGATTTCTGGTGACGGCTCCTTCCATATGAACCTCAACGAACTCACCACGCTGGCTAGCTATGACCTGCCGATCGTCGTGCTGGTCATGAACAATCAGGTACTCGGCATGGTGCGTCAGTGGCAGAAGCTCTTCTACGGCAACCGGTTCAGCCATACCGACCCCTGCCGCAAAACCGATTTTGTCAAGCTGGCGGAGGCGTTCGGCGTGACCGGTATGCGCATTGAGAAGGCGGACGAAATCGAGAGCGTCCTCCAAGCCGCCTTTGACAAGCACGGTCCGGTTGTGGTAGACTGCCGCATCAGCAAGGACATCAACGCCCTGCCCATGATTCCTCCCGGAGCGGGCGCGGACAAGATTATTACCGAAATGAACTGAAACGCTCACGTTCGTTCGCTCAATGAAGAATGAATAACGAATAGTGAAGAATGAATAATTTTGATTGAAAGGGAAACAGAACAATGGCAAACAAAAAAGTGCTTTCCGCGCTGGTGAGAAACCATCCCGGCGTTCTGCAGCGGGTAGCAGGTCTCTTTTACCGCCGCGGCTATAATATCGAAACCATTTCTGCCTGCGCGACGGAGAATCCCAAGTTCACCCGCATGACCATTGTGGTCGTCACAAGCGACGAACTCGAAATGTCGCAGGTCATCCGTCAGATGAGCAAGATTCAGGATATCCGCCGCATTGCCATTCTCGACGAGGAAAAGGCAATCTATTCGGAATCCATGATGGTCAAATTCCGCTGTGAATCCGACCGCCGCACCGAATTCCTCAATCTCGCCTACCGCAACCATATGAACGTGCTGTACATCGGCGATTCCACCGTGACCGTTACGCTCACGGGTTCGCCCGACGATCTTGACGAGGTGCTGAGCAAATTCGGGGAGTATCCCATCGTGGAAATGACCCGCTCCGGCATGAGCGCCATCGAAGCCAGCGACCGTCCGTTTGTCGAAATGGACGACGCGGAGTTTATTAACTGAGGATAGTAATCTCGTTTTACAGAATGTAAAAAAGCCATCGGATGACCGGTTTCCGCCTTGGAAATCGGTATGTCCGATGGTTTTGGTTTATTGTTTGGAAAATGTGTTCCGTTCCCAGAATACGCCGTTCGAGTAACCCTGAATGGTGGTGTCGCTGTCCGCCATTTCAAGACGCTGTTCCGCCCATACGCAATACTGCTCTTCCGCCTCCACACCGAGATAGTGGCGGCGGAGTTTCTTTGCCACCACGCTGGTGGTGCCGGAACCCAGAAACGGGTCAAATACCATGTCTCCCCGACGGGAACTCGCCAATATGATTTTGGCAATGAGTTTTTCGGGCTTTTGGGTGGGGTGAGCGGTGTTTTCCGGCATCGACCAGAACGGGACGGTGATATCGTCCCAGAAATTGGAAGGACAGGTATCCCGGTAATTGCCGGTTTCGGTTTCCGTCCAGTCTTTCGGCTTGCCGTCCACGCGATAGGGCGCTACCACCTTTTTCCGGATTTTCACCGCTTCCAGATTGAAGGTGTAGGTATCGCTCTTCGTGGCAAACCAGATATCTTCCAGTCCGTTTTTCCAGTTGGCTTTGGCGCCTCTGCCCTTTTCACGCTGCCATGTAATGCGGTTGCGGATTTTGAAATAATCTCCCAGCACCCGCCCGATGATCAGACTGGTTTCCCAGTCGCAGCAGACGTAAATCGAGCCGTCCGGCTTGAGCAGCGGATTGACAAGGGAAAGCCATTGCCGGGTATAGGCTTCATAATCGGCTGTTTTCTTTTTGGCAAAGGTGCTGCTGTGGAAGGATTTGGTCAGGTTATAGGGCGGATCGGCTATGATCAGATCCACGCTCTCCCTCGGCAGCAGCGGACAGACTGAAAACGTATCGCCCAGAATGGTTTTGTCTGTTATGGCGGAGAGGTCAGTTAGTGATTGATTGACTTGGATGCAGCGGGCGAGATATTCCGCGCCTGCTGATACGGGGGTATCGATGGTTTTGTTGCGCGGGGCTTTTTGCTTTGGCATGGTTGGCATAGAGAAATACTTCTGTTCTTTCTTGATAGTTTAGTACGGGGCTGGCTGTTTTGGGAGGGTACCTTAAAGGAATTCGCCCTTCCCTGTTGTTGGTCTTAGCGCGATTCGCTCGGCAGCACGTTGTGCTGCCTTATGGGGCGCTGCCCCATTCCCCGCAAGGGCTCCGCGCCCTTGACCCGCCAAAGGGACTCGTCCCTTTGGAATCCCCGCCGCTGCGCGGCTAATCAGAGCATCTGGTGAATGGCGCCGGTGGGACATTGCTCCACACACTTCCGGCAGTTGATACACAGCTCGCGGTTGACTTTCGCTAAGAAATTCTCCACCGTTACCGCGCCCATGGGACAGACCTTCTGACATTTCATACACCCGATACAGCCGGTCTTACAGGCTTTGCGCGTCACGGCGCCTTTATCGTGGTTGGAGCACATCACCTGCGCCGCTTCGGTCTTCTCGGTGAGCGCGATGATCTGCTTGGGACACGCCTTCGCGCACTTCCCGCACCCTACACACAGATTCCGATCCACAATCGCAATGCCGTTGCACAGTTCAATCGCGTGATAGGCACATTCCTTGGCGCAGTCTCCCAGTCCGATACAGCCGAACCGGCAGGCGTTCATGCCGCCGTAAAGCTGCGCCGCTGCCGCGCAGGAGGAAAAGCCCTCATAATTCATCTTGACAGCCGCGTTGTCGCAGGTACCCAGACATTGCACCACGGCGGCTTTCGGCGTCACGTCGTCCGCCTCCACCCCCAGAATCGCGGCGCTGCGCTGCGCCACGTCATTTCCGCCCACCGTGCATAATCCCGGCTGCGCTTCCCCCTTGGCAAGCGCCTCCGCGTAGCCCGCGCAGCCGGAATAGCCGCAGGCACCGCAGTTGGCGCCGGGGAGTACCTCCGTAAGCTGCTCCACCCGCTCGTCCTTCGGCACCGCCATCAGGACGGATGCCGCCGACAGCAGCAGTCCCGCCAGAATGCCGATGAATGCCACAATCAGAACCGGCGATAAAATGCTCATCATTTCACAACACTTTCCTAATTTTCTTGCAAAGGAAAAAGAAACCGTCAGATTCCCGCAAAGCCGAGAAACGACATCGCCACCAGTGAGGCGGCAATGAGCGTGATGGGCAGTCCGCGCAACGCTTCGGGTACGTCGCAAAGCTCCATCCGCCGGCGCACACCCGCGAAAATCGCCATTGCCACGAGAAATCCCACGCCTGAACCGAACGCGCAGCTCAGCGCGTACAGATAGCCCATGCCGAAGGAATAGCCGGCCCTGCCGTAATTCTCGGTCACGAGAATCGCGCAGCCCAGCACCGCGCAGTTGGTGGTAATCAGCGGCAGATACACGCCCAGTGCCGCGTGCAGCGCGGGCATATACTTCCGCAGCGCAATTTCAATAAGCTGCACCAGCGCCGCGATGATCAGAATGAAGACCACCGTCTGAAGGTATTCCAGCCCCAGCGCCTCGAGTACAAAGCGCTGAATCGGATAGGTTACGGCGGTGGACAGCACCATCACGAAAATAACGGCGGCGCTCATGCCCATCGCGGTGTCAAGCTTTTTGGAAACGCCTAAGAAGGGACAGATGCCCAGAAATTTGGACAGCACATAGTTGTCCGTCAGAATGCCTGCCAGAATAATGGTAATGACCGTGCGAATGATATTCATGAACGCTGCCCCCTTCTGTCCGACATACTGCAAGTCGCGGCGGCGGGACAGTCTCCGCAGCCGGTGCGCACCGGCAGGTTGTTTTCACGGCTGAGGCGGTTGGCTGCCGCAATCAGCAAGCCAAACACAAAGAACCCGCCCGGCGCCATCGCAAAGAACAGAATCGGCTGGAGGAACCCCTCCCCGGAAACCAGGCTGTGACCGAAAACCGATCCCGCTCCCAGCAGCTCCCGCACGATGCCCATACAGAGCAGCGCCGCCGTAAAGCCCACGCCCATCGCCAGCCCGTCCAGCGCGGCAGCCGCCGGCTCATGCTTGCTGGCGTACATTTCCGCACGCCCCAGAATGATGCAGTTGACCACAATCAGCGGCAGATAGATACCCAGCGATTCGTCCAGCGCGGGGGCATACGCCTTGACCAGCATCTGCACCACCGACACAAAGCTCGCAATCACCGTGATATAGGCGGGAATGCGCACCTTGTCGGGAATCACGCGGCGCAGCAGTGAGATGACCGTGTTGGAACAGATCAGCACCAGCGTTGCCGCCACACCCATACCGATCGCGTTGGAGGCGGCTGTGGTCACCGCCAGCGTCGGACAGGTTCCCAGCACCAGCCGCAGCACCGGATTTTCGGTGAGGATGCCGCGCTTCATCTCGGATTT
>CAMJHU010000071.1 GCA_946405565.1 uncultured Clostridia bacterium | reverse complement strand
TATGTGGAAGCTGTAAGATTCCTTGCCAATCGTGCGGGATTGACTATGCAGGAGGATGGACGCGGCGACGACCTTTCTCGAATGCGACTGCGAATCCGAGAACAGAACCGCGAGGCGGCGCGTTTTTTTCATCAGGCACTGTATGCGCCGTCGGGAAAGGATGCGCTGGACTATCTTCATTCCCGTGGTCTGACGGATGCAACCATCCGACATTTCGGATTAGGTTGGTCGCCTGACGGGTGGGATACGCTGGCTCTGCATCTGCATGACAAGGGATATAAGCGGGACGAAATCATTGCGGCGGATTTGGGGTTTATTTCTAAACAGGGAAGAATCATTGACCGCTTCCACAACCGCGTCATGTTTCCCATTATCGATTTGCAGGGCAGCGTGATTGCGTTTGGAGGACGTATCTTTACGAAAAACGCCAAAGGAGGTAAATACGTCAACACGGGAGATACGCTGATTTATAAAAAGACTAACCACTTGTTTGCAATGAATTTTGCCAAGAGTCAGAAGACGGACGAGTTGATTCTCTGCGAAGGATACATGGATGTCATCGCGCTGCACCAGGCGGGTTTTCCCAATGCGGTGGCGGCGCTTGGCACGGCGGTCACCCGTCAGCAGGCACATCTGATGAAAAAATATGTCTCGCGTGTGGTACTGTCTCAGGACGGGGATGAGGCGGGGCAGCGATCTATCGCACGTTCCATTCCCATTATGAAGGCAGAAGGACTGGATGTGCGGGTACTGCGGATAACCGGCGCGAAGGATCCGGATGAGTTTATCCGCAAGCACGGTCCCGAGCGCTTCCGGCGGCTGGTGGACAATTGTGCCAACGATATCGAATATTCCCTTGCGCGCATCAAAGAACAATATGATCTTTCAACAGATGACGGGAAGCTGCATTTTCTGCAGGAGGCATGTGAGTTTCTCGCGGAACTGAGCGTGCTGGAACGCGAGGTATATGCTTCTCGTCTGGCGGACAAGCTCAAGACCGATAAAAGCGCGCTGCTGAGTCAGATTGACGCGGTGTCCCGCCGCAGGAGTTATCAGGAAAAGCGAAAGGAATTCCGCGATATGGCGCAAGCGAGCGCGGGCATAGGTGATCGGGTGAATCCACAGCGCAGCACGCATCTGCGTGCCGCTTCCGCAGAGGATGCCCTGTTGGAAATGCTGTTTCATCATCAGGATTTGATTTCCAAGGCAGCGGCATCACTGGCACCGGAGGAAATGGTAACGGATTTCAGCCGCCGTGTCTATGCGCAATTCATTGAACTTTCACAGGGGGGGCAGGAGATATCCATCACAGACTTACAACAGCAATTCAGTGACAGCGAAACAGCGGAGATTGTTCGTGTGGTCAACGGTCAGAATGTGAGAGGCACAGAGGATTTTTCTGTGCTGATTGCTTGTATTAAGGAGGAGGGAACAAGAACCAGACCGGTCGACGCGGCAAAACTCTCGTCGGAGGAATTGCTCGCGCAGATCCATCGAATGCGTCGGCGAAAAAGCGGAACTGATTTGTGATTTGACATATTGTCATTTTGAGGAGAACGGGAGAAGCTCCCGAATATTCATGACTGGTAATTCGGTCACAGAATAAGACGAAAGGTTGATTAAAGTACATGGCAGCAACAAATGTTAAAACGATTCTGAAAGAACTGGCAGACAAGGCAAAAGCGGAGGGGCGCATTTCCCATCGGGAAATTATGGACGCTCTTGCTGACGTTGACGTAAATCCTGAAACCATCGAGAGTTTTTACGTCAAGCTCGAAAGTTTGGAAATAGAACTGATCGAGGATGATGATGACAGTCTTTCACTCGAAAATCTGGACATCACTGAAAAAGAAGAATCTGATGACAGCGCGGATTATTACAACGATTCCGATGTGATCGGCGTCTATGTAGAGGATCCGGTTAAGGCATATCTGCGAGATATCGGTAAAATTCAGCTTCTGACCTCGAAAGAAGAAAAGGAGCTTGCCGAGCGGATTATGGCGGGCGACAAAGAAGCCAAGAATCGTCTGAGCGAAGCAAATCTGCGATTGGTGGTCAGTATTGCCAAAAAGTACATGAACCGTGGACTGTCGTTTCTGGATCTGATTCAGGAGGGAAATCTGGGATTGATCAAAGCCGTGGAAAAATTTGACCCCAGTAAAGGATTTAAGTTTTCCACATATGCGACGTGGTGGATCCGTCAGGCGATTACACGTGCCATTGCCGATCAAGCCCGTACCATACGCATACCGGTTCATATGGTGGAAACGATAAATAAGGTGAAGCGCGCCAAGGCGCAGCTCACCGCGGAAAACGAAAAGGAACCCCGTCCGGAAGACATTGCCAAGCTGCTGGATATGGATGTGGAAAAAGTACGCGAGATTATCCGCGTATCGCAGGAGCCGGTATCGCTCGAAACGCCCATCGGTGAGGAAGAAGACAGCCACCTCGGAGATTTTATCAAGGATGAGGAACAGACCGCGCCTGAGGATGCCGTAGGCAATATGATTCTGCATGATCTGATTTCAGAGGTACTTGACACGCTGACAGAGCGCGAAGCGGAGGTCATTCGCCTGCGCTACGGTCTGGAGGACGGTCGTTGCCATACGCTGGAGGAAGTAGGCAAGCAGTTTGATGTGACCCGTGAACGCATTCGTCAGATTGAGGTCAAGGCGATTCGCAAGCTGAGACATGTCACCCGCAGCAATAAGCTTAAGGGATTTACCTGATAGCTGTGCGCATGATGTTGACGTCGTGCAAGAATCAACAATTGAAAAGAAATCAAGGGAGGGATATCGCATGAACAGCACAGACAAGAAACAGGTGCTTCGCACACTGGTAGAGATGGGGCGTGCCAAGGGTCATCTGACCAATCAGGAAGTGATGGATGCGCTGGTTGAAATCAATTTCAGTCCGGAACAGATTGAGAAACTCTATGACAAATTGGAAGCCAACGGCATCGAGGTGGTGGAAGAGCCTGTAGAAGACGTGAAGCTGGACGAGATTGTGTCGGAAGATCAGAGCGATGCTTATGACAGCAGCATGATTGACGATCCGGTAAAAATGTACCTCCGTGAAATCGGCAGTATTCCCATGCTCACGCCTGAAGAGGAAAAAGACATTGCCAGACGCATTGCCGGAGGGGACATCGAGGCAAAAAAGCGCCTGAGCGAAGCCAATCTGCGTCTGGTGGTGAGCATTGCCAAGCGATATCTCGGACGCGGTATGCCGCTGCTCGATCTGATACAGGAAGGAAATCTGGGACTGATCAAAGCGGTGGAAAAATTCGATCCCACCAAGGGATTTAAATTTTCCACCTACGCCACGTGGTGGATTCGGCAATCCGTGTCGCGCGCGATTGCGGATCAGGCAAGAACCATTCGGATTCCTGTCCATATGGTGGAAAACATCAACCGTGTGAAAAAGGCACAGAGTCATCTGCTGAGTGAAAACGGCAGAGACCCTACGGTGGCGCAGGTGGCGGAGTACGCGGAGATGTCGGAGGATAAGGTGGTAGAAGTTATGCGGGTGGCACAGGATCTGGTTTCACTGGAAGCACCGGTGGGGGAGGAAGAAGACAGCCACATCGGTGATTTCATCAAGGACGACACCCAGCAAGACCCTGAGGACGCTGCTTCGATGAGTATGCTCAAAGAGCAGCTCGAAAACGCGCTTTATACGCTGACCCCGCGGGAAATGGATGTTCTTCGGCTGCGCTATGGTCTGGTAGACGGGCGCAATCATACGCTGGAGGAAGTGGGGCAGCAGTTTAATGTGACCCGCGAGCGAATCCGTCAGATCGAGGCAAAGGCACTGCGCAAGCTGAGACACCCCAGCCGCAGCAAAAAGCTCCGGGATTTTTTGTGACAGGCAAGGAATAGATACCCATACCTTCAGAAGCCGCAGTGGATGCAATCATCCACCGCGGCTCTTTTCCATGAGAAAAGCACTCTTTCCTTCACAAAAAATTCTGAAAAAACTTGTCAAAAGGTATGGACGAATCGGAATTTATCATGTATAATGAAACGAGGAACCATCAATGAAATGGGGGAATGTGATTTGTTGATTCCGAATTGGCTGGCGATTTTGATTATCCTAGCGCTGTTTGCCGGAAGTATGTTCTGGTTGGAACTGCAACGAAGCAAGTATGTTCTTTCCACTTCGCACAAAGCTGTGACGGTTAACGGTCTGCCGCGTGTGCTCGACGGTATGCGGTTTGTTATGGTCAGTGACCTTCATAGTATGTATTTCGGTCGGAAAAACACGGTGCTTGCGCAGAAAATCAAGCGGGAAAAGCCGGATTATGTATTGTTTACCGGTAATATGGGCGACGCCAAGGCAGTCAATGTCGATGCTTTTTATGATTTTATGGACGCCATGGGAGGCGAAATTCCCGTGGTGATGGTACCGGGACGGGAGGATCTTTCGCTTGGCAACGGTTCAGTTCACAAGAACTTTGTCAGTTCTGTGACGGCAGCCGGCGGCGTGGTTCTCAACAATTCCCGCGCCGAAATCAATGTCGATGGTGAAAAGATTTACATTTACGGATTCTGCCCCAAGCTCAAAGAGGATTCCGGTAAACCCATGAGCGAGTGGAAATTCCGGAAGGTGACGGTGGATGATGTGTATGACGCACTTGGACCCTGTCCCAAGGACGCTACGGTGATTTTAATGACCGGCTGTCCCAAAGGGTTTGAGGCGTATTCCCGCTGGGGCGCCTCCATTGTTCTTGCCGGCGGTACGCACGGAGGCTATTATCGGATTCCCGTGCTGGACAGACTTTTCCACCATCAGAAGATCGCCTATACGAGTGGAGAATACCGTCTCAGACGCAGCAAGATGCATGTGACACGCGGTTTGAGTTCCTCTTCCCGCACGCGTTTCAACAACCCGCCCGAGATTTCCGTCATCAACCTGGCGCGTCCCAACAGTCCGCTGCTCGGTACCATGCCGGTCAACAACGACAATGCTTATGAAGTTTTCCTCTATTGGGCAAAGTCCGAGGGGAGAGCGCTGAAAGAACTGCTGAATGAGCGCACCGACGCGATACGCGATTGGTGGGACGATCTCACTGGTCAGCAGCAGTCCGTCTATTCCAAACGTGGCAAAGACAGAAAGACAGGACATACCTATCTGTCGCCGCAGGAGCGGGCAAAGGAAAACGCGCGTCAGGCGATGCGTAATGGCGGCGCCCGCCGTGTGTCGCGCGTCAAGACCCGTTCGGAATATATCAGCGAATTGCAGGCGGAAGTCGGAAACACTGACGCTGTGCATTCCTATGATCGATTCAAAACCGCCGAGGAAATCGATAACATTAAGGTTTTCGGTGACATTCACCTTTAATCGGCTACAAACAAGGCGGATTTCTGTTACAGCAATCCGCCTGTTTTTATATCATCTGACAGAAAGTTGGTTGTAAGATTATATGGCAATGTTAATCCGAAATGTCCGTATTGTCAACGCGAAAGCATCCGTCCAAGGGGATATCCTCATTGACGGGGGAAAGTTTGTGATGGTGGGCGGTCACATTCCGCCGCAGGAAGGCTGGCAGATCGTGGACGGGACCGGACGCTACGCCCTGCCGGGTCTGGTGGATATACATGTTCATCTGCGTGATCCCGGTCAGACGCATAAGGAGGACATCGCGACCGGCTGTGATGCCGCCAAGGCAGGCGGCGTGACATCGCTTTTTTGTATGCCCAATACGGTTCCCACTGCCGATTCTCCGGATGTGATTACGTATATCCGTGAAAAAGCGGCGGCAACGGGCGTGAAAGTGTATCCCGTCGCCGCGATTACGCACGGTATCGCTGGGGATGGCTGCTGCGACTATGCCACGCTGCAGAAGGCGGGAGCGGCAGCGTTGTCGGACGACGGTCGCCCCGTGGAGCATGATGAAATGCTGCTGACCGCACTGCGGGAGGGCAGTCGGCTGGGATTGCCGGTCACTTGCCATTGCGAAGATTTAACGCAGGCAGCGGGCGGCAAAGTACACGAATCGGTAGCGCAGTCGCTGGGCGTGAAGGGCATCTCTTCCGCATCGGAATACGACGATGTGGCGCGTACCATCCGGCTGGCGGAACAGGCGGAAGCGCCGGTTCATATCTGCCACGTCAGCACAAAGGAATCCATCGATCTCATTCGCCGTGCCAAAGCGCGCGGTGTGCGGGTGACATGTGAAACGGCGCCGCATTATTGTGTCTATACCTGTGAGAAGGTGTTGTCCCGCGATGCGGATTACCGTATGAACCCGCCGCTGCGGGAGGAAGCCGACCGTCTGGCAGTGATGGAAGGACTGCTGGACGGCACCATTGACGCAATCGCTACGGATCACGCGCCCCATACTCCCGCGGAAAAAGTTGATTTTGCAGGGGCGCCCAACGGCGTTATTGGCATGGAAACGTCATTGGCGGCTGTGTTTACTTTTTTGAGTGGCACACTGTCACCCGAAGCGATTGTGGCACTGACCTCAACCAACCCGGCTCGTATAATGCATATTGAGGGCGGCGAAATCAAAGAGGGCGCGGCAGCGGATTTAGTGCTGTTCGATCCTGCGGAAGCATGGATCGTGGATCCGGAAAGACTGCACGGCAAATCCCGAAATGCCGTCTTCAAGGGGGAAACACTCGTCGGAAAGGTCAAAGCTACCTATTGTAACGGTCAACTTGTGTTTGCCGATGAAGATGAGGAGAAAAAATAATACACGCATTGTCATGCTGGAAAGGAATTGGTTTTTATGTCTTTTAACCGTCTTATCGATCAGATTATCAAAATGAAAAATCCCACCGTGGCGGGACTGGATCCCAAGCTGGATTATGTACCCGCGTATATCAAAGAAAAAGCCTTCGGGCAATACGGTCAAACGCTGGAGGCTGCCGCCGAGGCGTTGTATGAATTCAACGTCGGATTGATCGACGCACTGTCTGACGTGGTGCCAGCCGTCAAGCCGCAGATGGCTTATTATGAAATGTACGGATGGTATGGTGTGAGAACCTTTGACCGCACGGTAAAATACGCACAATCCAAGGGTATGTATGTTATCACCGACGGCAAGCGCAATGATATCGGCGCAACGATGGAAGCCTACGCGACTGGACATCTCGGTCTGACCAACGTAGAGGAACAGTCCATCGCCGCATTCGGAGCAGACGCGCTGACAGTCAATGGGTATCTCGGCACTGATGGCATTAAGCCGCTGCTGGACGTTTGCGCGGCGCGGGACAAGGGCATTTTTGTACTGGTGAAAACCTCCAACCCATCCTCCGGTGAATTGCAGGATTTGTCTCTGTCAAGCGGTGAGACAATTTACAATCGTATGGCGGCTATGTGCGACGAATGGGGCAAGGCGCTTCCCGGTCGATATGGCTTTACCGGTGTAGGCGCGGTAGTAGGCGCCACTTACCCTGAGCAGCTTGCCGAACTGCGTGCGGCACATCCCTCGCTGTTTTTCCTCGTACCGGGTTACGGCGCACAGGGAGGCGGCGCAAAAGGCTTGGTTGGTGCGTTCAACAACGACGGATTGGGCGCGATTGTCAATTCCTCCCGTGCCATTATGTGTGCCTATAAGAAAGAAGGCTGCAACGAACAGGATTTTGCGGGCGCTGCCAGACGCGAGGCACTCCGTATGAAGGACGATATCAACAGCGTTTTATCATGTTGAGGTTCTGCCTTTGACGTCGTTGAAACACGTGTGATATCTAAATCATAAACGAAAACATACGCCTTGCTGTATCGTTTGACAGCAGGGCGTATGTTTTTTCCGTAATGGTTGGAGCTATGCTTTCTTGGATGATACGAGCTTTTTAAAAACCTTTCTGCCCAGACGCAGCAGGAAGACAGAGGGAAGGAAAGAGAGACGGTCGAGTGCCGAGCGAAGGCGCTGTGCTTCATTGGTTTTCTTCTCGAGTGCGCGTACGGCTTTGTCTAGTTCTTTCTTTTGCCGTTTGAGATCGGCGTCGTGGAGTTGGTGATGACGTATTCGCCGGAGACGG
>CAMJHU010000070.1 GCA_946405565.1 uncultured Clostridia bacterium | reverse complement strand
TTTGATTGTAGGTTCATATGGTTTCTTTACCAACACACTGGTGCAGCGTCTTGCGAAGGAAGGCTGCGAAATCTATATGATAACGGGAAAAAACTCAAAGTTAAAGGGCAGAGGTCTGCCGAGACACATCAATTATGATTTTGCCCTTGACGATCCGCTGATCCAGAATATTATCGACAGTATCGGTCCCGACGCCATGGTCTTCATGGGGGCGCAGGATACGTCCTTCGTATGGAACAGCAACGCAGACGCCGCCGTGTACAACGCCACGGTGTCCAACATTCTGACCTGCGCCAGCAATGCCGGCGTCAAGCACATGGTGTATCTGTCCTCGACGGATGTCTACGGTATGGACTATGACACACCCATCACCGAAAAGACCAAGCCCGCACCGACCAGCATCAAGGGTCTGACCCTGCTCAACGGCGAAGGTCAGTGCAAGATTTACAACGACAACACCGGTCTGAAATCGGTCATTCTGCGTCTTCCCACGGTCTACGGTCCGCAGGCGGACGTCGATGAACCGGCGACCTTCATCACCAACTGCTTCCTCTATGCCAAGATGGGCGAACCGCTCGAATGCGACCTGGACATGGAATACAAGACCATCTTCCTCGGCGACGCCGTGGACGCGGTTTACAGAGCCATTGCCAACACCTCCATTCCGCGCGGCACCTATAACGTGGAAGGCAACAGCTATGTGTCCAACCGCGACATCGTGGAAATGGTGGAGAAGATCAGCGGCAACAAGCTCAAGATCACCGACAAGAAGGCGGCGGGCAAGGGCTGCACCTGTAACCCGGTGGGCACGCTTTATCAGAAGGCGACCGAGTATAACCCGATTGTCTCGGTGGAAAAGGGTCTGGAGCGCACCTACAAGTGGGTCAACAGCAATTACAACGCCCTGAGTGAAAACTACATGGCGAAGAAGAAGCGCAGCGAGGGCGCGGCGTGGTCCGAGAGCAAGGCGCGTATGAAGAGCATTGCCAAGGGTCTGCTGGCTTATCTCGAAAGCATAGGTCTGTGCGCGATTGCCTGTCTGGGTACCTATTTCGCCAGTGAGTACACGATGCTCAAGGGCATGGACTTCTTCATCATCTATATCATCATCATGTCGGTTGTGTACAGCATTACCCATTCCTACATTTCCATCTTCCTGTCGTCCATCATGTATGTGGTCATGAAGATGGTATCCGGCATGGAATTTGCCGACGTGGTACTGGACTATACGACGCTCATCAAGATTCTGTTCTTCTTCTTGGTAGGTATTCTGGTCGGTTACAGCAAGGACCGTCTGAAACTCCGCAATACCGAGCTGACCGAAGAAAAAGCGGCGCTGCAGGAAGAACTGGCGCGTATCTATGACATCTCCGAACGTCATATCCAGATCAAGAAGATGTTCGAGGAACGCCTCATCAACTACGACAATTCCATCGCCAAGGTGTATTCCATTGTTTCCCAGCTCGACCTGCTCGATTCCGAGAAGATCGTCGGCTCGGCACTCGACGTGGTCACGCAGATTATGGGCGTGGGCGACGTCGCCATTTACGTCAAGAGCAACGAAGGTCTTTACCGTCTGGCGGGCGCCTCTTCGAGACGCGCGCAGAAGATGAAGAACATCATCAATCTGCAGGATTACGAGCAGCTCGAAGGCGTGCTGCTCGAAGAGAGAATCTTTGTCAACCGCAAGCTCGAAGCCGATCTGCCGTCGATGGTTGCGCCGGTCTTTTCCGAGCAGAACATGATCTACATGATCATGCTCTTTAACATGGATTTCGACAAGATGACGCTCTATCAGGAAAATCTGTTCTCGGTTCTTTCCAAGATTATTGCCTCCAGCTTCGAGAAGGCATACCGCTATCAGAGCGATACGAAGGATACCCGTTATGTACCCGGCAGCAATATCCTGCTGGCGAGCGCCTTCAGAGAAATCGTGCAGACCAAGCTCGAATCCGGCAACGTCACCGACTTTGCCGTTCTCAAGGCGCCGGTCAGCAAGGCGGAGCTCATGGAGAAGGGCGCGGCGGCAGCCGGCGTGCTGCGTGATAACGACTATGTCGGTCTGAGCGATACGGATCCCAACGCGCTGTTGCTGCTGCTCAACAACACCGGCGAAAAGGATCTGCCCTTCGTTTATAAAAAGCTCCAGCGCATTGACTTACAGGCAGAGGTGGTGTCTTTAGATGATTACAGGAGTTAATCTTTCGCAGCTTGCGCAAGGCTTCCGTTTTACGCTCAATGCCCGTGACCCCAACTTCGTCTATCAGATCGTTCTGATCAACACCATTATTTCGCTGGTCTTTCTGGTGTTTTTCACCCTGCTGGGCAAGTTCAAGCCGGCACTGTGCAAAACGATTGTCATGCTGCTCACGCCGCCGTTCGGTGTAATCTGCTTCTTTGTGAATTTCATCATTTCGCTCTTCGACCGCAAGTCCGACATCGATTACCTCGAACTGACGTTCAGCCGCGAAAAGAGAGAATTCGCCCAGCAGACCGACTACGAGACCGAAAAGGAATTCGTACCGCTGGAAGAAGCGCTTATTATCTCGGATGTGCAGGATAAGCGCCGCGCACTGCTTAACGTGTTGAAAGCCGACGTTTCCAACAATATGAAGTCGCTGGTAAAGGCGCTGGACAACGAGGATTCCGAGACGGCGCACTACGCGGCTTCGGCATTGATGGACGTGCTGCAGAAATATTCCAAGAAGCTGTCGGGACTTTCGGTGAAGTTCAAGGAAAATCCCGAAGACGCCGACGTCAACAAGGAGTACGCCGATACAACCTATGAGTATATCAGCAGCGGCGTACTGGGTGAGATCGAGGTCAAGAAGTACGCGCATCTGTATGTGGATCTGATCAACAATCTCAACAAGTACCATCCGGATATGCTGGATACCGAGCATTATCACAATATCGTGGAATGTCTGCTCAAGATCGGTCGGTATGACGACGCCGATAAATGGGCGGAACTTTCGATCGAACGCCAGCCCAACATGGAGCAGTCTTATCTGAACGCGCTCAACGTCAAGTATAAGACGGAAAAATGGGACGAATTCAAAAGCGTGCTGGATCGTATGCTGAAATCCGGCGCCCAGCTTTCGGAAAAGGGCATCGGCATCGTTCGTTTCTGGAAAAGCAAGAATTAGGAGGCTGAGACCGGCAGAGTTCCGGTTGACAGCCGAGCGGCAATCCACCGGTAGAGCGGTATATTATCCGCTCTCCGGCGGGTTGTTTCTGCCGTCATAGAGAATCTGCCCGGAGCTGTCAGCTCTTATCAAACGTATGGAAGCCGTTCTGAGTTCCTTTTGATTCTGGGAAAGGGAAGGGGCGGATTCCGAAGCTAGGAGGGAGCAAAAAAACAGATGTTATCATTTAACGATGCTCTTGCCAACTTGTCAAATGTTCCGTTCATCAGCAATATTCTGTCCAAGGATTTCTGGACGCCCGCGGTGATGCAGAATGTATGGTCGTTCATCTGGTTTTTCGTCGCCTATGTGCTGGTGTTCGTTGTCATACCGTCGAGGATTCTGCGACTGAACCTCTGCGACGGCAATCTGTTTGACAACGCGCTTAAGAGCCTGATTATCAGCCAGACGTGTGTGTCATTAGTGGTTTATGTACTTTCTTTCATGAGAATTTACAATACGGTCACGCTGGTGCTGGCACTGATTGTGGGCGTGATGTTCTATCAGAAATTCAAGGAGAAAATCCGCTACCGTGAGCGGCTCAACCATTTCATCTACGATTTTTCCGATATCATTACCGGACAGCGTAAGCTGTCGCTGATACTCATTCCCGCGTGGCGTCGGTTTTTTGACAGCATTGCCAACGGACTGAAGTATTTTATCAAGTTTTTCTTCAACAAAAACGTTGTCTATCATCTGATCTGCACCTTCACGATTGGCATTCTGGTGCTGCGGCGTATGTATTTTGCGCTGGAGAGTCAGAGCTATCCGACGTCCGACGTCTTTGTCCATACGTCGTGGGTCAATTTCCTGGACGCGGGATATGTTTACTGCGACGGTATTTATCCGTTTTCCATGCACAACATTGTGTCGGCGTTTTCGCGGCTGACCTTTATTGACGTGGTAACGGTGATGCGGTTTATCGGTCCGCTCAACGGCATTCTGTGCGGCGTGATGCTGATGGTGTTCATTTCGCGGTTCTTCAAGAGCCCTGCGGCTGCCACCATTACGGGAATGGTGTACTGCCTGAGCAACTTCGGCAGCGGCGCGCTGGTGGACCGTATGTTCTTCTCGCTTCCGCAGGAATTCGGTATGTTCTACATTTTCCCGGCAGCGTATTTCATGATCCGTTTCATCGAGGATATGGACAACATGGACGGCGTGACCTTTGCGATGGCGGCGTCCATGACGGTATCCGTCCACTTTTACAACGCCATTTTCGCGGTGCCGCTGTGTATCGCCATGGCGATTCCCTTCCTCTTCGATATTTTCACCAAGAAGAATCTGCTGTGGAAGATGATTCTGGCTGTGATTCTGGCGGTGTCGATTGCGCTCGCGCCCTTTGCGGTGGGTCGTATTCTGGGCTACCGCTGGCAGGGTTCGCTGGATTGGGCTGTGAGTATGATGAGCAAATCCGACGATAAATCCGCCGAACAGCAGCAGGAGGAAGTGAAGCAGGAGGACTCCGGTCAAAATGACGGCGAGACAGCCGAAAAGGACCCTTCCTTTGTGGAAAAATCCATCAATTCTTTTGGCTGGATGGCGAAGGAACTGACCGCCTACTGGGGTTATATGGTGCTGGGCTTCACGGTACTGGGGGTGCTGCTGGGATTAGTGGCGCTGCTGACCGAACAGAAAACGGGCGGAAAGGTCGCCATAGGGCTATGTCTCAATATGGCGATGTTCAACTATCTGCTGATGTACCCGGGCTATTACGGACTGCCGGCGCTGGTGGCAACCGACCGCGCGCTGGGCTATCTGGCTTATATCGCTGCCATTATGATCGGCGTGCCGTTCGGCGTATTCTGGCTGTTCTTTGAAAAGAAGCTGCGCCCCATCCGCTGGATCAGCTCGATCGCGGTGGTGACGGCAATGGCGAGCCTGATTTTCCTCACGGGCGCGACTTATATCACAAGCGCGTATTTCCGTCTGACGTATTCCTCCGTGACGGAGAATTACTACAAAATCAAGAATACCCATCGTAAGAACACATGGACGATTGTTTCGACTGTTGACGAATTGGCACTGACGCGAAACAAGGGCTGGCATTATGAGCTTTGGGAATTCATTTTCTCGATGGAGCAGTATGAACCCACCCGCGTGGTGCAGATTCCGACGGAATATGTTTACTTCATCATCGAAAAGCGCCCGCTCAAATATGCCGATACCGCGTTCCTCGGACAGCCGCTGGAACTGTACGGTCGCGTGAATATCCAGTACGCGGACAATCTGATGACCGAGCAAACCCTGCGTACCAACCGTCGAAGCGCGTATTATACCCATTACGATAACCGGCGCGCGCTGATGTCCAAGGCGTATTACTGGGCGCAGAAGTATATGCAGTACTTCCCCGACCAGATGCGGGAGTATTATGAAGATCAGAACATCGTGATTTACGAGATCAAGCAGAATATGTTTGCGCTCAACAATTTCGCGATTGACTACGGCTATAATACCAAGACCATCGACCAGTGGCTGAAGGAGCATCCCGAAGCGATCGGCAAGGACAACCAGACAGTGTCCGACAGCGATCTGGTGGTATCCGGCACCGATCTGGCGCCCACGACGGCATAAGGATGAATGTGTTTCACGAAGGGAACGGTATGAGCATGGATCGGATCAGTATCATCGTTCCGGTGTATAACTGCGGCGCCTTTTTGCCGCGTTGTGTGGACTCGCTGCGAAAGCAGACCTATCCGGAGCTGGAAATTCTTCTGGTGGACGACGGCTCCACCGACGGCACCGCCGCCTTATGTGACAGTCTGGCGGCGGCTGACAGCCGTATCGTGGTGCTTCACCGTGCCAACGGCGGCGTTTCTGCCGCCCGCAACGCGGGACTGTCGGCGTCGCGCGGAGCCTATATCGCTTTTGCCGACGCGGACGACTATGTGGAGCCCGACCATATCCTTCATTTATATCAAGCCCTGCAGAACCATCACAGTGACGTTTCCGTTTGTAGCTATCTTACTGAGAAAGAGGACAAATGCACGCTCCCCAGTGAGGGTGACGGAGACAGCGTCCGTTCTTCTTACCGTGAAGTATGTTATGACCATGACAGCGCTGTCTGCGAGCTGCTCGCGGGCGGCGCTGTCGGCGGTTATGTGTGGAACAAGCTCTATCGGCGGGAATTGCTGGAAGGGTGCGGATTTGAAAGCGGCGTCAAAATTCTGGAGGATCTGCTTTTCAATTACGAGGTATTCGGGAAGGTGAAGACGGCGGTTTTCATTGACACCAAATCCTACCACTATATCCAGCGCGGGCAGAGTGCCATGCACTGCCGGTTCGGTGAGGAACACAAGGCGATGGTGGAAACCGCGCGCCGGATAGCCGACAGGACGGCGTCGTGCGGGGGCGAGGTGGCTGCCGCGGGACGGGGTCTGCTGGCAACGACGATTTTGTGGGTCGTGGATGTCATGGCGGAGCATGGACCGTATGACGCGGCGCTGATGAGGGAATACCGCGCTGCCTTCCGACCGCTGCGCGCCGGCTATCTGCGATTGAAGCGGGTGCCGCTGTCTTACCGGGCGAGCGCGATCTTTTTCAGCATGGGCTACGGCGTCTACCGTGTGTCGGTAAAGCTGGCAAGAAAGATCATGGGGTGAATGCTTTTATGAAAGACAACACCAATCAGGACGGCAGAAAAAAGGTTCTGTTTGTCACCAATACGATGGGGCGTGCCGGCGCGGAAAAATGTCTTCAGGCGCTGCTGGAACTGCTGGATCCGGCGCAATACGACCTGTCGGTCTATTCCATCATCAACCGCGGCGAGTTGTACAACGATATGCCGGACTATGTACAC
Organism: uncultured Clostridia bacterium; assembly: GCA_946405565.1. Lineage (GTDB taxonomy): Bacteria > Bacillota > Clostridia > Oscillospirales > Acutalibacteraceae > RUG762. The sequence continues at coordinate 1,088 of CAMJHU010000070.1, read as the reverse complement.
ATTCTCAACCGCAAGCCCTGTACCAAATCGGTGCTGGACAACGCGGGACTGTTTGCGATTGCGCGGCTGATTTTCTGGGATTTGCTGAAACGCTTCCGGTTCATCACCTATCTGCCGTATTTTTTCCGGGTGCTGGCGCACCAGATCAAGGTGAAGCATCTGGATTTCAGCAAGCTCTTCTGGATGCTGCTGGCACGCGGCGCCAAGCGCTTTGACGAGGAATATGACCTTGCCGTGGCATTCATCGAGGGCGCCGCGACGTATTATGTCGCGGATTTCGTCAAAGCCAAAAAGAAAGCGACGTATGTCCATATCGACTATCTCGCCGCGGGCTATTCGCCCAAACTTGACAGGAAATATTACGACAAATTCGACCGCGTGTTCTGTGTATCGGACACCGTGCGCAAGGTCTTTTTGCAAGCCTATCCCGAATATGCCGAAAAAACCTTCTTCTTTCACAACATGGTGCCGCGGGAGCGCATTCTGCGGCTTGCCAAAGAGGGGAAAGGGTTTGACGACGGATTCGACGGACTGCGCATTCTCACGGTGGGACGGCTGCACTATCAGAAAGCCTACGATCTGGCGATTCCGGCGCTTGCGGAACTGCGCCGCCGGGGACACAATGTCCGGTGGTACGTCATCGGCGAGGGTGCCGAAGAAGATAATCTCCGTGCGCTGATCAAACAGAACGGCGTGGAGGACAGCTTTATCCTCATGGGCGGCTTCCCCAATCCTTACCCGTACATCGCGGGATGCGATATTTACTCGCAGGCGTCGCGTTTCGAGGGCTGGTGCATCGCGCTGGCGGAATCGCTGGTGCTGGCGCGTCCGGTGCTGGCGTCGCGCTGTGCGGGGAACGAGGAGCAGGTCACGGACGGCGAGACCGGTGTGCTGATTGATCTCAGCACCGAAAATATCGTGGCAGGCATGGAGAAGCTGATCACCGACCCGGCGCTGCGGGCGAGGTTCACCGAGAATCTCAGCGGCGTGGCATTGGATTTCCGCAAGGATCTGGAAATGCTTCACGCGCTGACCAATTAGCCGCGCAGCGGCGGGGATTCCAAAGGGACGAGTCCCTTTGGCAGGTC
>CAMJHU010000069.1 GCA_946405565.1 uncultured Clostridia bacterium | reverse complement strand
TCTTGGTTAAGAAAAACAGCCCTCCTCGTGTATTTCTTGCTGTCATTGAAATGGGTCTCCGATTCAAAAGCCAGCGCCGATGAATCCCGGTAATCGCCGAGCTTTCTAAACATGTCCAAAGCCTTATCATATTCCTAGGCGCTGTAACAGTCCATCGCTTTTGCATATTCCGCGTACTGCCCGGAATCCTTGTAATTACCGAGTGCTTCAAAGGCCTCCGCTGCCAGGCAATCGCACTGGCGCGGTTCTCGGCGGTATATATCTCATAGACCACGCCGTCTACGGTTTTCTTTGACCTGGGCGTTACCGGACGGATGATACCGCTGTCCGGTATGAGCTTTCCGTCGGGTAAAAGGCTGTCCTTCAGTTGTCCTCCGTTCGCCTCGAAAATCTCCCGCATATCCACAAATTCCTTTGCGGAAATATCGTCGGAAGCGACAAAAGCCTCGCTTAACCGCTTGCCGTCGCGCTCGTACGCATAAGCGCCGTACTGCGCGAGTCTGTCGGTGATAATCTTGCCTGTATCGGCGGCTTTTTCCATAAACGGAAGCCGGGACAGAGCGTTCCAGCCGGACTGCTCGTCGGGCATAGCGAATAGCGCAAACGGCGTGCGCCGCGCGTTCCCGTAGCTTTGTGTGAACCAGAACGCGCTGGCTGCGGAGTAGGATTCGTAGCGCGTGCCAAGGTTCCTGCTCTTCGTGCGCGCGTTGCGGTTTTTGTTTTGTTCTATTCTGATTCCTCCTACAATAAAATTCAAGAATACGCAGGAAAAATATGAATCGAAAACGCTTGACAATGATTAGCATAGAGGGTATAATAATTCCAGAACACAATCTATTGTTCTTGCATTAACCTCTATAAGGGATTGATACAAGCTACCAATAGCATATTAGGGTATCTACTTGCAACTTGCATTAACATCTTTAAGGGATTCATCGCACACAAAAAAATACCAGACAAAGGATAACGCCTATTTGCAGGCAAACCCATTTGTCTGGTATTTTTATAATTGTGTTTTTTTGTACAGCTATTCCGCAGTTGTATGTGAAAGCTTAACTTCAACTCAGCTTTTCACGCAACACTTCCACTTTCCATTCATGCTTCTTGTTTGGGTCTTTTCTGTTGTAGGCAATCCCGACCGCTAAGAGCCTGCTGACGAATCTCCACGTGTGCGGATGGCGCCCGCTGCTTTAGCAGCTGCAGATTCTTTCGCCAGATGAAGCCAAAACCGCAGGCAATACTTTGTGTGATTAACTAGGAAACATTCGTTTCCTTGGATTTTGGAAAAATATGGCGGAAAAGATGCAAGCCAGACGTGCGTGGAGAGATTCGTCAGCAGGCTCTAAGGAAACGCTCGGTTTCCAACAGAACCGTATCAAACTCATCGTCTGATTCCTCATCAAAACCGCTGTAGGCTACCGCGCCAACCAGAAAATCTTTTGACAATTCCTCTATTACATGACCAAACGTACCTTTCCAAAAACAGCACGTCCCGGGCAGTAACAGCAGCACGGGATTCCCCTGTTCTCCAAATTCATGAATTTTCACTGTAATGACCAGCTTTCCTAATGATTCTTTCTGTCAATAAAGAAACACTGTTGATAGCAATCGAGGCGATGGTGCAAATCTATAAAGCAGTAGACATATTTGGTACAACAGTTTTCTGTATGGATGATTATAGCTTCCGCTCACTGATTGCGTCTGTCACCGCCTTATCAATGGCGATCCTTGTTTCTTTGCACTCCTTCGGATAGCTTCTTCCGGCGGCGAACACGTTGGTAATCAAATCTCCGCCTACAGGAAGAATCGTTTTTACCAGCCCCTCAGGGAAAACAAAATGTGTTCCGTGTTCATAAACGCAGTATTGTACATCACATTCATGCGGACGCTCTGACAGGCGCTGTTCCATTTTCTTCATGGCAGTCAATAGTTCCTCCTCTTTACAAATGTTGTAATCCTTATGTCAATATTAGCATAAACTAACTTATTTGTAAAGAGAATTTTTTAAAAAATTCCTCCAAAATAGTTATTGTTTTACCTTCCAGCTTGCAGCCTCACGCCGCTGACCGATAAAGTCCTTGTAGATGCCGTCCTGCTCTATCAGGCTGGCGTGCGTTCCCTGCTGAACGATTCTGCCGCGGTCTACCACGAGAATCTGATCGGCGTGCTCCACCGTTTTAAGACGATGAGCGATCATAATAACGGTCTTTTCCGCTGTCAATGCCTGAATGGCGCGCATCAGGTCATTCTCATTTTCCGGGTCGACATTCGCCGTTGCCTCATCAAGGAAAATCACAGGCGCGTCCTTCATCATGGCGCGGGCAATGGAAACTCTCTGTCTTTCGCCGCCTGACAGATTTGCGCCGCCTTCGCCTACCACCGTGTCGTATCCATCGGGAAGCGCGGAAATAAAATCGTGACAGCAGGCTTTTTTTGCGGCGGCAATCACATCTTCCATCGGCGCGTCCGGCTGTCCGAAACAAATATTATTGGCTATCGTATCGTGGAACAGATAGACGTTCTGAAACACAAAGCTGAAATGGGACATCAGAGAATCCATATCATACTCCTTCACATTCCGACCTCCAAGTGAAACTGTGCCGCTCTCCACATCCCAAAACCTTGCGAGCAGGTTGACCAGCGTCGTCTTTCCGCCGCCGGAGGGACCGACAATGGCAGTGGTGGTCTTTTCGGGAATATGCAGTGAAATGCCGTCAATCACGTTCCGCTTCTCATAGGAAAACGTGATATCCTGCGCGGCGATATCCTTTGTGTCAGGAGAAATGACCTCGCCGGAGATGTCCATCTGCGGGGTGTCCAGGATTTCCTGCGCCCGGTCTACGCTGACGTCCACCACACGAAGCAGCGCCGAATAGTTGCCCGCGGTTTCGAGGCTGGCATAGATGATGAAGGAAGAAATCACCATCACGACAGCGGTCAGAGCGTCCATACTGCCCCTGCAATAAAAGGCGCAGGAGCACGCCACCATCGCCACGCCGGTGAGCTTGGCAATGTAGCTTTGCACCGTTATGAGCGGAATCATCGTCATTTCCATATCCGTATTGATCTTGCTGTTGGCGGATATAGCTTCGTTGAGTTCCCTGCTCTTTTTTCCCGTCAGATGATAGGTCTTCACTTCCGTCATGCCCTGCAGATATTCCAGCACCTTTTCCACAAGTTTTTCATCAGCACTGATTTTTGTTCCCGCCAGCTTTCCGGCAGCGGCCTGCAAACGGCTGTTGGCAAGAAGAAACAGCGCGAATCCTGCCAGAAGGACAAGGGCGATACGCCAGTCAAAGAAGAAAAGCATCACGATGATAAGCGACGTCGTGAGCAGTCCTTCGCAGACAAGCATTACCACTCGGGTCGCTACATTTTCAAGGTTCTCCATCACGTTGGTCGTGACCGATGTGATCTGCCCAAGGCTGTTTGTATTGAAGTAGCCCATGGGAAGATAGCGCATATGTTCCGCTATTTCCACCCGCTTTCTGGCGCAGGTATCATAACCGCCCTCGGTTTGCAGCATGGTGGCCTTTGCTTTGATAAGTCCCGCGCCGATGATGCTGATCAGCATGATTCCCAGCGAAAGCAGGATATCCGTTGTTTCCACGTTTCCGCGCATCAGTGCGCGTATCATCGCCGCAATTGCGGGAATCTTCATGGCTTCAAACATCGCCTGAAACACGCTGAGCCAGACGGATGTCATGAACTTGCGTCTGTTTTCTTTCCCACAGAACGCAAAAAACTTTTTAATTACCTTAAGCATGATCTTTCACCTCCATATGCGCGTTCCACATCGTTTCATACAGTCCGTGACGGGAAAGCAGCTCCTCGTGCGTTCCGCTGTCATCAATGGCGCCGTCGTTTATGACATAAATGCAGTCGGCGGACGTGACCGTGGAAAGCCGGTGCGCGATGACAATCAATGTCTTTCCCTCTGTGAGTTTTGAGACGCTGCGCTGAATGACCGCTTCGTTCTCCGGGTCGGTGTAGGCTGTGGCCTCGTCCAGAATGACGATCGGCGCGGCTTTCAGCATCGCTCTCGCGATAGAGATACGCTGACGCTCTCCTCCTGACAGATGTCCGCCGGAAGAGCCAACCAATGTATCATAGCCGTTTTCCAGACCCATGATGAATTCATGGCAGCCGCTCCGTCTTGCCGCTTCTTCCACTTCCGCGTCCGTCGCGTCAGCCCGACCGAGACGGATGTTTTCTCTTACGGTCATATTAAAGAGATAGTTGTCCTGTGAGACAAAGGCAACCTTATCCGAGTACGCCTCCTGCGGAATATGGCGGATATCCTCGCCGCCGAGAGAAATACTGCCGCTGCTGACATCCCAGAGCGAGGCAATCAGCCGGGCAATCGTGCTTTTGCCGCTGCCGGAGGGACCGACAAGCGCAACAAAGCTGCCTTCCGGAATGTCCATGGAAATGCCGTGCAGGACTTCTTTGTCCTCATAGGAGAAACGGACGTCTGTCAGTTTCAGACTGTTCTCCTCCGGCGCGTTTCCGCTTTCCGGACGCACCATTTCAGGCGCGTTCAGAATATTCTGCACTTCCCCAAAAACGGTTCCCATGGTGCGGAAGTCATCGGAATAACTCATCAGCGTGATGAGCGGCGTGATAATGCCGACAGAAAGAATGATGATCGTTATGAGATCCTGCGGCGCAAGTGTTCCGCCTTTAACCAGAAGGCCGCCGATGGGCAGAACGGAAACCATTGTGGCGGGCATAATTACCATGGCAAAAGTGAACGGGATGATACTTGCCCTCATCCAGTCAATAAAGCTGTGCGAAGCCTCATAGGCATCATGCACAAAACGGTCATAGGAGCTTTTCGTCTTGCCGAACACCTTGATGACCTGGATACCGCCGATGTACTCCACCGCCGTGTCGTTCAGCGCTTTTGTGGCGGTAACGGTACGCTGGTAAAACTTAGCGCTTCCCGCCATCATGAACACATAGCAGAACAACCCCAGCGGCACGGTCGCCAGTGACGCAAGACCCATGCGCCAATCAATGGTAAAAATATAAATGAGAATGATGACCGGAATCAGCAGATTTGCCGTGAACTCCGGCACGATATGCGCCAGCGTCGTTTCAATGCTGTCGATCCGCTCGATCAGCGTGTTTTTCAACGCGCCGGAGCTTTGCGCCAGTACCGCGCCGAGCGGCATTCTTGTCAGCTTTTCCGTGCAGCGTTTTCTGATTTCGCCAAGCACCGCGAATGTTGCCTTATGGCTGGCGGTCGTACTCAGCGCATGAAACAGCACACGTCCCAGCCAGAATCCCGAGATAATCAGACAGCATATCAGATAATAGGAAAGGTCTTTGTTGACTTCCATCAATCCTCTCACGATGCCGACAACCACAAAGTATGGCGCAACGGAAAATGCGACGCCGACAATGGCGAAGAACACGCTCATGACATATTGCCCCTTGTGTCCTCCCGTTTGCCCCAACGCCCACGCTATGGGAGAAGGGGACTTTTGCTTTGCTTTCATAAGCAAACCTCCTTATGTTTTTGTTAGCTAAAAAACAGATTAGTTTAAGCTAACCACTATTCAAACGCATCGCCTGTCCTTCCAATAGAAGACAGGCGGCGGTGAATACCGATGATAGCAACCTTCATGTAACTTCATCAATCACTTTCTTCCCACAAGTAAAGCCGAGCCTGAAAGTTCCATCCATATCGATTCAGTCTTTGACATGAATTTGCCGTTTGTCGTATCAATGAGTTCGACCTTTTCATACCCCATATCTTTCAGTTTCTTCACAAACGCCTGCATATCGCCGTATCTGGATTTTGAAAAAATATCGTGAATCGCGAACGTGCCGCCTTTTTTCAGCGTTCTGAGCGTTTCCAGCAGAATCGCCTGACGGTCGTTTGACAGGATGTTGTGATAAACGTAATTGCTCATCACAATGGAAAGCGCGCCGCTTCCGCAGCCGACGTCAAGCCCTTTGCCGCCGTCGGGAATCGTAACGTATTCCGCAATCCCGTCAATGATCTGCTTTGACATTTTGCGTTTACCGTTATACGAAAACGCGCGGTACAGCATGATCATCCAGAACGACACGCAAGCACCGACGACTGTTCCGGCAAGAAAAACGATGAACAGCACGGTTTTCAGCGCGCCGGAAACCAGATCGGTCAATCCGAATACGATAAAAAGCACGAGAAACAATGCGGTTATAGCAAGCGCGGTATAGATCATGCCCTTAAGCAGTTCAATATCGGGCTTTTCAGGCATATGCAGGTAGAATGCCGAAAACATGGCGCAGTTGACGATGTTCATTTTAAACCGGTCGCCTTTTTCAAATGCAGGCAGCTTAGAGATAATACGCTTGTATTCCGGCTTTGCCTGTTTTGTGACCAATTTCGCTTCTGCCCGCGTCATGCCAAGTACAAGAACCAGATTGTCACAAAACGATTTTTTGAACAGAAACCACATACCAAGAGGCATACCTATGTATTTCATATGCTCACCCCCTTTCAAAACAGCGTGCAGATCCACGCCGCCAGTGCGGAAACCGCGGGAAATATGACCAGCAGCTTTATCAGTTGGCTTTTGATATTAAAGCCGTATTTTTTCAGCGGATACACGCTTCTTACCTCCGGAAAATAATGCTGGAAGAACTCAAACCTCATCAACAGAAAGTAGTCGAAGCAAACCCTATCATAGAGTTTGTATTCTGATTGGTAAAGCAAAGAACAAGTCCGACAAAATACAGAATCCAGCCGATATTTCCGGGAATATCATATGCAATCCATCTGGCGTCGGATATTTTCGTTTCGTATATTTCTTTCATTTCAGCATTTAACACCTTTCTTTTCATGATATAATCAGATACTATTGATTTTTTGCTTTGTTCATCATAACCAGCAGACCGACGAACATCCAGATATTTCCGATACTGATCCAGCCGGTGGATAGAGCGTTGGTGATCGCGTGGTTTCCGACAACTCTTGCGATTAAGATTGCTGTCACGCCGAAGAATGGTGAGAAAACGGTGCACCATTTGGGATAAGGCGTGTAACCTTTGAGAAACGCGCTGATTTGCGTCACCGTCAGCAGCAGAAAGAATATCAAAAACAGACCCGTGACCGGCAGCAGAAAATATTTGGCAAATCGGATCGTTTCTGCAAAAGCAGCGTCGGATTGTAACTGATACATCTGGTTCAGATAGTAAACCGACGCGCAGCACATCACATGAACCAGCGCTCCGAACATCAGAACGCCGAAAATGCCCGACCGATAGATATGCGCCAGCTTCATGGAATTGCACGCAATCAGCCTGTAAATACCAAAATAGCAGAGTCCCTCCAGCGGAATTCCAACCAATCCCAATAATGCCGACCAAAAAATGCGCTGTTCCGAGAGTCCGATATACTTGGAGAAAGTGCCAAGCACAACGACATTTTCATCCGCCACGCTCCAACCGAGAATCATATCTCCCGCAAGCACCAGACACGCGGCAAACAGTCCGATGCATAAGAGCTTCCGGATTCTCAGCCAATCCAACTGACTGTCGATTCCGATGGTGTTATAGTGATTCATTTTCGTTTCGTCCCGGTTTTTATATCTGATACTGGTCATCATGAACGCCGATGAATGATAATTTCAGTTAGTCTTATATAACTATATTATCATATCCCTTTATAAAAATCAAGTAGTTCCGCCTAAAAATTAACTCGTTGCTATTTGGAATAAAAACACGCTGCAAAAATTGTTTGCGTTTACAAAGAGGCTGTATCATTAAGCGTGTGAACACATGACTTTTGAGGAATATGAAAATATGAAAAATACCACTTGACAAATGAAAATGACTGTGATACTATAATTCCCGGAGTTAGCAGAGACTAACGCTTAGCAAGTTGCTATGTATCTTGCGTTTTTGGTAGTCTTTGCTTATCTTTTTGAAATAGGGTTAGATAGAGCTAACTTAATGGATTACATAAAAAGCAAGCGGAAAGGAAATAAATATGAGTGTCGTAATCGTAGGCGGTAACGAATGTATGGTTTGCGCCTATCAGGATATCTGCAAAAAATACGGCTGCAAGGCAAAGGTTTTCCCA
>CAMJHU010000068.1 GCA_946405565.1 uncultured Clostridia bacterium | reverse complement strand
CAGGGGTGTAACCAGGAAGCAGGCCGCCGCTGCTACCGTAACGCTTCGGTTCACTCTTTCGGAGGCAAAAGCCTATGCGGTAGGGATTCCGGCAGGAACCCGTGTCACCAACGGCAATGGCGTATACTTTCAGACGCTTGAATACGGGGAAGTCGCTATCGGCAGCCTCTACACGGACATCGACGCGGAATGCACAGAGGTCGGAATCATCGGGAACGATCTGACGGCGGGGCAGATCAATGCCATGGTAGACACCGTCGCCTATGTGGCGTCCGTCACAAATACCGTGACATCCAGCGGCGGAACCAATCTGGAAACAGATGAGAGCCTTGCACAGCGTGTATTCCTTGCGCCTTCGAGCTACAGCGTAGCTGGTCCCGACGATGCCTATGTCTACTGGACAAAGACATACAATCCTGATATCGGCTCAGTTATGCCAACCAGCCCCGAACCGTGCGAGGTTGTGATTTATATTTTGATGGCGGACGGCACGATTCCAAACAGCGGCGTGGTCAGCGGCTTGGAGGATTATCTCGCCAACAACAATATCCGACCGCTTACAGATCACGTCACAGTTCGGACACCGACCGTCAAAACCTTTTCGGTGAATCTTTCCTACTACATCAATCGCAGCGACAGCGCTCAAGCGATAACGATCCAGTCGGAAGTGGCAACAGCCGTATCGGAATATATTGCATGGCAAACCACGGAAATCGGGAAAGACATCAACCCATCGGAGCTGATCAGGCGCGTCATCGCGGCGGGGGCAAAGCGCGTCGTGGTTTCACAGCCGGTATTCACAACGGTAGCATCTGCGGAAGTCGCCCAATGTTCCGGTCAGACGATAACCTACGGAGGGCTGGAAGATGACTAACCTCTACGACGGCACACTTGCAGATCTTCTCAATAACGGATATCGGTACAACCCGGAGGTTCAAGCTTTAGCATACGCCTTACAGATGGAAAAGCAGCGGCTCATGGATGAGGCGGACAAAACAAGAACGCTGGCAATGATTGAACAACTACCGGAGCCGATTCTTGACGTGCTGGCGGTAGAGCTTCGCTCGCCATACTACACAGGCGATATGGCCATCAACCAAAAGCGGGACGTCATATCGCAGACGCTGGTCTGGTATTACCATGCGGGAACACCCGCCGCCATTTCGGAAATGGTAAGCGTTATCTTCGGAAGCGGGCAAGTGGTTGAATGGTTCGATTTCGACCCGAACGACGGGGATATCGTACCAGGAGAATTTGATGTGGAAACAGGGGCAGCTTTGCAGGACCCTCTGGAATACATGGATCAGATCAACCGCATCATCAATCGAGTAAAAAATACCAGATCACACCTTCGGAGCGTCCGCTTCCTCCGCTTTGTGGATGTCACCGAGCGGATGAGCAGCCTCCCGATCCATTATGCAGTCAACACGGTCCGAAACGTGATTGATACGAGCCAGGACGTCAGAGCTTCCCCTGCTATATCCGCTACATTTGTGCAGACCGTTCCGACGGTCACTATTCGTGCCACAGGCACATCATAAAAGGAGTGATTCAAAAATGGCAGCAGAATTCAAACCGGGAGTACTGACCAATAAAGGTCTTGCACTTCTGGCAAAATGGCAGCTAGGCAGGGCTACGCCTGCCATTACCAGAGCCGTGATCGGTTCCGGCAGCTACAGTGCTTCGGAAAACCTCACCGGCAGAACCGCTCTGAAATCGCAGAAGCTGTCAGTGGGAATCAGCACGATGTACATCCAGAACAGTACCACCGTGCTGCTCAAATGTATTTTTGACAATTCCACGCTGTCGGCTGGTTTCAGAATTACGGAAATCGGCATTTATGCCACCGACCCCGATGAGGGGGAAATTCTTTACAGCATCGCTGTAAGTGCCGACGAAAACAACGCCGACTATCTCCCCGCGTTTAACGGCACTTATCCCTCCACCATCGTATTCAACTACCAGATTGAAGTGGGTAACGCCGCTACGGTCACAATCACAGCAGGGACAGGCGCGTATGCCTCCGCCGACGATTTAGCGGAAGTATCTATTCATGTGTCCGCCAATGAACTGGCTATCCGCCAGGCTGTCGTAGCGTTACTCCAGGACGAACGGAGGCTCGGCACGCTCGAAGAGAAGCACGACGCTCTGGTCGCGGCGGTATTCTCGACCGAAACAGGTACGACGGTTCTCAGTAATACCAAAGAATATCCGTTCAATGACAGTAAAAAGACCGTCGCTATCACCCAGACCAGACAGACGCTTTTTTACGACGTGGAAACAACCGTCGTTTCATACAGCGGTGGTCTCCCCGGCAACATCATTGTTTCGGATAAGCAACTGAACGGCTTCAAACTGGAATTTGACGGCTCCGCAAAAAGCGTGACCGTCGCATATAAAATCAAGGAGGGTATGACCGTATGATAGTGATTAACAAAAACGAGGGAACCAAAATTCCTTATGAGGTATCCGGCAAGCGAATCACGTTTGACGATGATCTCTCGCTTAATCTTGCCAAGCAGGAAAAGGACTGGCCCGTTCATATCGATGTGTGCGTGGATCGCGACGGCAATCTCTGCACCGGCACCGGCGTCGGTCTCTATTATGTGGCTCAGATCGATATTCCCGCCGCTGAATTCACCATACCTGAATTCACCATACCTGCGGAAGAGGGCGAGTCTCCCGAAAGACTGCCGCTGGATATGGAAAAGGTGACGCTTACACTTTGGAGCCTCAACGAATTTACCGAAGGCGAAAACGAATAGGAGGAATACACTATGCAGAATTTTGATGTTGCAGATCTGGCTCTTCAGGCAGTAGCTCCCGGCAACAAGCTCCTTTACGATGACAAAGGGCTTCCGTCGGTCATGGTTTATATCCCGAAATTCAAGCTGAGTGACGTGCTGGTCAACGGTCCCGATACCTACCATCCCGCTTTCATCATTAAATGCCATAATAACCCCGACCCATTTATAGCCGATGGCATCTACATCGGTAAATACCAGTCTGTGGTCGAGGGAGGAAGAGCCTACAGCCTCCCCGGCAGGGATCCGGCAAGCGGTCTGACCTGGGATGCCGCCCGTGGTTATTGCGATGCCAAGGGTGCTGGTTGGCATATGATGACCAAAGCCGAATGGGGCATGATTGCTCTCTGGTGCAAGGCTCATGGTGTCTTCCCGAAAGGCAATAACAACTACGGCAAGGATTCCACCGAAACCGCCTTTCAGGCCATTCCTGCCACTTACGACGGCGACGGTAAAACCCTCCATGTGCTGACAGGCACAGGACCGCTGACATGGAGCCACGACGGAACCATGAAAGGCATCTGGGATCTCAACGGCAACGTTTCGGAATGGGAAAATGGCTATCGCACGGTCTGCGGCGAACTTCAATTCCTGTCGAATAACAATGCAGCCGACAAGAACCATTCCCAAACTGCTGATTCTTCGGAATGGAAAGCGCTGGACGCTTCCACCGGTGAATTTATCACGCCCAACGGTTCCGGCACAACCACCAATTCCGTAAAGGTGGATTGTGTCAGCAATAAGCCCCAGTATGCCATTACCATCACCACCCAGAAAGACAGTTCCAATGCCAAAATCAATGAGATCACTTGTTCCGAGGATATCAGTGACGCGGCAAAATATGTCCTCAGAGCGTATGGCTTGCTGGGCGAGGACGGCGCGACAGCTTCGGATTACGGCGACGGCGATAATTTGTATTTCAATAACACCGAAGCCGCAACAGAGCGTCTGGCCTACGGCGGTGGCTACTGCAGCCATACCACCAGCGCTGGCGTGTTCTGCAGTAACGGCGTCAACAACACCCGCTCCGTCGTGAGCGCGAACATCGGCTTCCGCCTCGCTTACGCCGATCTGCCAACTGCATAACTTAAGCTTGATCGGGGCTGCGAGAGCAGAATCTCTGAGAAGATTTTGTCTTAAACAGATAAATACAAATCAAATCTGAAACTACTGCGAGATAAAGAATATGCCGCCTTGATTGGCGGCGATGGAGGGAGGTGATGATATGGAAGCTATCAACCCCGCCTCCCTGTTCGCCGCGATCCTCGCCATTTGCGCTGAGATTTCCTGCATTGGTGCAGCTATCGCATGGACCGTAAAAGGCGTTCAGGCGGCACGAACCCCGTCCAAGAAAATCGAAGAGCGCCTCGCCGCTGTCGAGAAAGCCATCGAAGAACACAAGAATTTTTTTGCCAGCGACAAGAGACGTCTCGAAACCATCGAAGAGGGAAACCGTGTGACCCAGAAAGCCATTCTCGCCCTGCTTTCCCATGGCATAGACGGAAACGACGTGGAAGCCATGAGAGTAGCCAAGAGCGAACTGCAGGAATATCTCATCGGCAAAAATTAACGAAAGAGAGGGGCAACCATGAACGAGGTACTCGCCCAGACGCTGGCCTATCTTTTTGAAGCCATCGTTATCGCCATTTTCGGTGTAATCACCTATTACACAAAGACCGTCCTGATTCCTCGGATTCAGGATAAGCAGCTCTATGAGATCGTGCAACGCTACGTCCGTGCGGCGGAAAAGCTGGCCAAAGCGGGAAAGCTCTCCAAGGGAGCCAATAAAAAGAATTACGTTCTCCACCTTTTGGAAGCCAGCGGCATCGATCTGGATAACGAAATCCTGAATGCCATGATCGAATCCGCCGTAGAAGAGCTGGATTTGAAAGCAACCGACAATCCGTAGAAAGGGGAATTCCTATGGAAGATAAGAAAGAACTCACCATCGAAGAGATCGCCGCCAAGAACGGCGAAACCGTCACCGACGAAACCGTGGCGGAACTGACAGACGGGAAAGGGGACGATGAGTAATGGCATACACAAACAGTCCGCTGATTACTTATACCAAACTCAGCCCGAATAACAGCGGCCAGCGAAAATATCCGATTACCAGAATCAGCATCCACTGCGTGGTCGGACAACTCAGTGTGGAAACGCTGGGTGACGTGTTTACATCCAAAAAGCGCCAGGTTTCCTCCAACTACGGAATCGGATACGACGGCAAAATCGCTATGTACGTCCCTGAGAGCAATCGCTCCTGGTGTACTTCCAACAGCGATAACGACAACAGAGCTATCACCATCGAAGTAGCCAGCGACACGACCAGCCCGTATGCGGTGAAAGATGTGGCCTACAAATCCCTGCTGGATCTGGTGGCGGACATCTGTAAGCGCAACGGCAAGACCAAGGTCGTGTGGATCGCAGACAAGACCAAGGCGCTGGCATACACCCCTGCTGCCAATGAGATGGTGCTGACGGTTCATCGCTGGTTCGCCAACAAGAGCTGCCCCGGCGATTACCTCTACAGCCGCCACGCCGCCATCGCCGCCGAAGTCACCAAGCGGCTCGGTGGCTCCGACAGCAAATCGTCCGGCAGCAGCACCTTCACACCTTATCTGGTGAAAGTGACCGCCGCCGTGCTTAACGTTCGCAAAGGACCCGGCACCGGCTACGCCATTCAGACCCAGGTCAGGAAGAATGAGGTATTCACCATTGTATCCGAGGAAAAAGGCTGGGGCAAACTCAAAAGCGGAGCCGGATGGATTCGCTTGAGCTACACCGCCAAGAAGAAGTGAAAAGAGCCGAAAGGCTATACGGAAAAATAAAAGAGGGCAGGCACATCTGACAGTGTCTGCCCTCTTTGTTTTTTCGCCCCTGTGCGCCCCTGTGAAAGCCCTTTTGCTTTTGGTAGGGTAAGTTTTAAGGCTCTCGCAATTACGCGCCGTTTTTTCCACCGGAAAAAACTCAAACGGATTTGAAGCCATGCCGCTCCAAGTACGCTGCCGCTTGGTTCTCCTTTGTAAAGACGCGGGATTTACGTTTCTGGCGGTCACGACCAATCACCATCGTGGAACCAATGCCCTGAATTACCCAGCAGTCCTTCCCGTGCTTCACAATGGGATTGAAATAGACCGCCTCGCCTTTCTCATTCATCATTTTCATGCCTTTCTGCCTCCTCTGTTTTCAAGAATTATCCATATCTCGTCTTTCGGAATGCCACGCTCCGCAGAGAGCAGCTCCACGGTAGCTTCCATCTCGCCGGAGAAAGTCCCTCGGAGTGTGTATGCCGCCAATTCCTGCATATTGGTTTTATGGTAAAACACCACCCAGAATTCATTCATTCAGACCGCCTCCTCAATCGCCCAATCGGACACCAGTGGCTGGCAATCTTCATACAGCCAGCGCAGGGCGTCGACAAGCACTTGCACGTCGGGCAAAGTTCCGTCATCGTGGCAACCGATGTTCGTATAGTAGCCGTTCACAAACATCGCCGCAGGATCGGCTTTCATGATTTCTTGGAGCCGTTCAAAATCGTCGGCTTCAATTTTCATGGTGGCACAGCCGTAATCAAAATCTTCAGGATAGAACGGCTCCGCATTCCAGGAGCGTCCTTCTTTCCACACCGCTATCCAGGCGATCCCGTCCGCCGCGTCCTCGCGGATATTTCTCGCACATTCTCTCAAACTTGCCATGTATAAGCGCCTCCCTTATTTCGCAGTGATAACCAGCGGTCCTTTTTCAGTCTTAAACATCGGGATCGGTTTCTCATCGGCAATGGCATCTTCAACGCTAGCCATGATCCATCTAGTGAAGCCCTGCAGTTCCCGAAGAAACTCGCCTTCGGTGATTTCTTTGCCATTTAAGTGATAACTATACTTCATATTCATTTCCTCCGTTCTTTATTGTGGTTATATTATAACATTCATTTGAATGTTTTTCAAGATGTAAACTGCACAAACATACATTCAAATGAATGTTTATAATGTCAAATCAATAAGTCCGATGCGCCGAATATGCCATTTCGTGAATCACAAGGGCGATACCGCCCTCGATTGTCGAGGCGTCATTCCAATGGTTTGTGCCGATAAAGGCATACTTCTGGCAACCGTTCGGCATGGTTCCGACCACGGTAGGCTCCCCAGACAAGTAATTAACCTCCACCACAAAGGATTCATCTTCATTCAGAAAGTCCAGGTAGCCCCAGCCGATTCTGGCGGCGGTCTTAGTGACCGCCTTAATTCTCCAGCTCCAATTTTTATCGGCTTCTCGCTCTTTGGCAACTGCCGCTTTTAAGACTTCCTTGTATTCTCTCATATCAGCGTTCATTCCGATCTTCCTTTCCTCAAAATTCAAATCCAGCGTTGCTGGCGGTTTCCACGATGGCGTTGTAGGTACGTTTCCCGACAGTGTCGTACCAGCGATCCTTGCATTCCCGACCGCAATGGAAGTAGCTCACATGGCAAATTCCCGAATTCTGGTTGACGAACACCCGAACGCTGTAGGTTTCGGTATGCTTACCATACCACACCACGTCGGTTTCTTTCGCCCAGTCACGCTGGAGAATCAAGCCGTTGCACATCTGATGCAACTCACTCTCAATCGGGCATTCCTTAAAACCATTTTCCTTTAACAAGCTAACCAGAATCTGTTTCATTTTATTTTCCTCCGTTCTTTATTGTGGTTACATTATACCATTCAAAAGAATGTTTTTCAAGATGTAAACCTCACAAATATACAATCAAATGAATGTTTATATTGACAGATTGACAAATACATTCATATGAACTATAATAAAGTAAAAAAAGCGAATGGAGGCCAACAAAATGCGCAGAATTACTATCAGTGATAACATGACCCCGCTGGCGAAAAAGCTGGTCGAGCGGGGCATGACAAAAAAGGAACTTGCTGAGAAAAGCGGAGTACCGCTCGGAACCATCGACCAGTGGAGCCGGAGGCTTCGGAAAAGCCCGAACGTATACCAGCTTTACAAAGTAGCCCAGGTGCTGGAATGCCACATTGAGGATCTGATCGAGCCTGAACTCGGAGAAAACGAATAAAGCGTTAAAACCAAAACCGCCAAGTTTTGGTTTTAACGCAAAGAAAAACCGTACTGGTTCCAGGAATTAAGAACCAAGTACGGTTTTAAATTATTTTCGCCGCTTTTTTTCAGGAAGCGGCATAGCCAGCACGAACAAGCCAGAGCCGATAAAATAAATCGCTGAATAGTTCGCCTGGTTCGCCTGTGGTGGAGACTGGCAGAGCTTATACGAACCTTCCGCACCCGCCAGAGCCTCCGCC
>CAMJHU010000067.1 GCA_946405565.1 uncultured Clostridia bacterium | reverse complement strand
CATCAGAGGCGCCTTTTTCTACGCCGAGAACCTCATAATAATCTCTTTTTGTGTCTGCCAAAGCAATTCGTCCTTTCGACGCCGTTTCAAAAGTTTGATATATGGATTATAGTGTGAATGAGCGCCCCGCACTAAATTCTTTCTTTCAGCGCGAAGCGCTCCGACACTATTCTCTATTCGTTATTCACCATTCACTATTCATTTAGCGAACGAATGTGAGCGCATCAGTTGTTGTCAACGTCATTGTAGCCGCCGTTGCCGTCGTCAAAGCCCGCGTCATACGCGCCGCCCTGAGGACCGCCCTGTGCGCCGGCATCCTTATAAAGCTGCTCGCTGAGCTTGTAAAGCTCCTGCTGGAGCGCGTCGGTCTTGGACTTGACCTCGTCGGCGGGAGCGCTGTCCTTCACAGAACGAAGGTCGGCAATCTTGGACTGCACAGCGGACTTGGTGCCGGCATCCACCTTGTCGCCCATATCGTCCAGCAGCTTCTCGGTCTGATAGATCATCTGGTCGGCGTTGTTGCGGATATCGACTTCTTCTCTGCGTTTGGCGTCTTCGGCAGCGTACTTCTCCGCGTCCTTAACGGCTCTTTCAATGTCTGCTTTATCCATGGAGGTGGAAGAGGTAATGGTGATATGCTGCTCCTTGCCGGTGCCCTTGTCTCTCGCGGAAACATTCACGATGCCGTTGGCGTCGATGTCGAAGGTCACTTCGATCTGCGGAATGCCTCTGCGCGCGGGAGCAATGCCGTCGAGGTGGAACACGCCCAGCAGCTTGTTGTCTCTGGAGAACTCACGCTCACCCTGCAGCACCTTGACTTCCACGGAAGTCTGATTGTCGGCAGCGGTGGTGAAGACCTGCGACTTCTTGGTCGGAATGGTGGTGTTTCTCTCGATGATCTTGGTGCAGACCTCGCCCATCGTTTCGATACCGAGGGACAGCGGGGTGACGTCGAGCAGCAGCAGACCGTTCTTGACGTCGCCGGAAAGCACGCCGCCCTGAAGCGCCGCGCCGAGTGCCACGCATTCGTCAGGATTGATGCCCTTGAAGGGTTCCTTGCCGATGAGCTTCTTGACAGCGTCCTGCACGGCGGGGATTCTGGAGGAACCGCCGACCATCAGCACCTTGTCAATCTGACCGACCGACAGACCGCTGTCGGAAAGTGCCTGACGGACCGGACCCATGGTCTTTTCAACCAGATCAGACGTCAGCTCGTTGAACTTCGCTCTGGTAAGCGTGAGATCAAGATGCTTCGGACCGGTGGAATCGGAGGTGATGAAGGGCAGATTGATCTGCGCGGTGGTCATGCCGGACAGCTCAATTTTGGCTTTTTCGGCAGCTTCCTTGAGACGCTGCATCGCCATCTTGTCGCCCGAGAGGTCGATTCTGTCGGATTTGCGGAATTCCTCGCAGATCCAGTTGATAATTCTCGCGTCGAAGTCGTCGCCGCCCAGACGGTTGTTACCGGCGGTTGCGAGAACTTCCTGCACGCCGTCGCCCATTTCGATGATGGATACATCGAAGGTACCGCCGCCAAGGTCATATACCATAACCTTCTGCTCGGCTTCTTTATCAATACCGTAAGAAAGAGCGGCAGCCGTCGGCTCATTGATGATTCTCTTGACATCCAGACCGGCAATCTTGCCCGCGTCCTTGGTTGCCTGACGCTGGGAATCGGTAAAGTAAGCCGGTACGGTGATGACCGCACTGGTGACTTTCTCGCCCAGATAGGCTTCCGCGTCCGCCTTGAGCTTTTGCAGAATCATAGCGGAGATTTCCTGCGGGGTATAACGTTTGCCGTCAATGGTGACGGTGTAGTTGGTGCCCATTTCTCTCTTGATGGAAGAGATGGTTCTGTCAGGATTCGTGATTGCCTGACGCTTCGCCACGGTGCCAACCATTCTCTCGCCGGTCTTGCTGAAACCCACCACAGACGGGGTGGTTCTGGCGCCTTCGCTGTTGGGAATGACGACGGCTTCGCCGCCTTCAATAACTGCCACACAAGAATTTGTTGTACCAAGGTCAATACCGATTGTCTTTGCCATAATAAATTCCTCCCAAAAAATTTTCAATTGTAATCAGTATATTGTAACGTAGTTGTTTACTCTGCGACCTGCACCATGGCGGGTCGAATGACTTTGTCACCAAGTTTGTATCCCTTCTGCAAAACCAGAGCAATCGCGCCCGATTCTACGCCTTCCGCCGCCACGGTTGCCACACAGTGGTGCATATTGGGGTCAAACGCGTCGCCCACCGCGCCGAAGGCTGCCACGCCAAGCTTTTCAAATGCCTGTGCCGCCTGCGTGCCGATCATCTCGACGCCTTTGCGCATATCCTCCGCCGAAGCATTTTCCACTGCCAGCGCCCGCTCGATATTGTCAATCACAGGAAGCAGCGCCATGACGCCCGCCGCCGTCGCGTCGGTGTAGATGGCATCCTTTTCCCGCTGGGAACGCTTGCGGAAATTATCGTACTCCGCTGCCAGTCTCAGTCGGATATCCGTGAGCTGCGCGAGTTCCGCCTTGACCTTTTCGGTCTCCGCCTGCGCCGCGCTGAGCGCCTTCTGTAACGCGCTCACATCGACTGTTTCGGGGGCTTTCGTCTCCTCTGCCGGTTTGGTTTCTTCCGTTTTTGCCGCTTCCTCCGGCGTCTGTGCGGAAGCCGTCTTTGTTTCGACCGCTGCGTTGTCTTCTGTCTTTTTCTTGAACAAAATGAGCAGCCCCTTTCCAAATGTAATATGTGTTTCCCGATAACGGATTATCTTACCGGTCGAGAATCTCCCGGAGCATATTGCCCACAGCGCCGGCAAAGTAATCCACATAGGGAATCAGCCTCGCGTAATTCATTCTGGTGGGACCCACCACGCCGATCCAGCCGGCAGTCTGACCGCCGCCGTAATAGCGTTCCGTGATCATCGCGGTTCCTTCCAGTTCCGGACGGTGCGACTCGTTGCCGATGAGAATACAGGTTCTTCCGCCCTTGGAAAAACCGTTGCCCTCCCCCAGCAAATCCGCGACCGCGCCGCGTTTTTCCATGAAGTCCATAATGCCCGCCAGCTGCCACTCCGCAAATACGCCTCGCGCCAGCATATTGGATTGTCCCTCCATGATAACCTGCATTTCCTTCGATTCCTCTGCGCATTCGCGCACCGCCGTTATCAGTGGTTCTAGGATATTCCACAGATCTCCCCACCGAAAAGCGGTCTCGGATACGAATTGCTCGTCCAGACTGTCAAGGGGAACGCTTAACAGTCTTTCACGAAGGACTTTGCGGAACTGATTCAGCATATCCGGCGTCACATCTCTGTGCAGTCGGCAAATACGGGTTTTCAGAATCGTGGGCGAAATCATCATCAACAGCATTACGGAACGGGGGCTGATCCACATCAGTTCCACATTGGTAATCACCGGATGTTCGTCCTCCGGGTTGGTAACCACTGCCAACAGACCGGTCTGCTCGGCAATCAATGAAGCGGTGACTTCCAGAAATTTGTTGGGATCATAGCTGAATTCGGAAAGCCGACGGTCGATTTCCCCCTGCAATTCCAGTGGAAGTTCGTGGTTTCCCATCATCAGATGATCCACATAAAGACGGTATCCCCTTTGCGAAGGAATTCTGCCCGATGACGTGTGAGGCTGTTCGAGATAACCGCTCGCTACCAGTTCAGCCATATCGTTACGAATGGTTGCCGACGAAACGGAATGTTCCATTGCCGCTGCCAGTGCTTTGCTTGCGATAGGCTCACCTGTGAGAACGTAGCTTTCAATGATGGAAGCTAAAATCTTGAGTTTTCTTGCCCTCGGTTCCATTGAACCAAACCGTCCTTATCTGATTGGATTCTCTTTCGTTTGATTATCAATTAGCACTCTCTTATGTCGAGTGCTAATTGATGCTTATAATTTACCACGTCTTTTCTCAGTTGTCAAGAGGGTAATGTGAAGAATATGTGAATTGATTATTATAATTTTCTGATGAACTGTCATAACTGCCATAAAGCAAAATTTTTCAGCGCTCTTTTTTGGCAGGATTTGCCGTGTGAAAAAGACGGCTGTTTTTCCTTCCATTAACAGCCGCCTTTTTCTGCTTTTACAAATATGCCTTCATGTTTTCCGCCATACGTTCTTCCACGTCGATCAAACGTTCGGTCATGCTGCGCGATTTATGATCCGCTTCTTTGTATTCATTGAGAAAGCCGCTGAGCGACTTTACGCCCATATGACATCCGTCGATCATCAATCCCGCCACTGTTTTATCGTCAGCGCCCATTTGCAGCTTGACGTTGGTTTTGAGCCACGACATCCCTTTGGCAATCGGGTGAGGCTCCTTCGTATCGCATCCGTATGCCAGCAGCAGTTCATGTGTTTCATCGCCCAATTGATTGTGTTCTGCGCGACTGTCCTTCAACACCTGTTTAAGATGCGGATCTTTGACTGTATCAATGACCTCGTCAATGGACGTAACGCCCATCTTGATACCGGCATTGCACTCGCGAAGCAGCTTGCGGGTATCCTCTGTCTGTTGATTCTCGTGATGATCCATAAGAAAAAGCGCTTCCTTTCAAATGATTTGTAACCTTATCATTTGCAGAAGCGCTGTGTTTTATACGTCAAAAGCGACCGCTATTTAAATTCAAACGTAACCACCCGTCCGGTTGCCAGCGACTGCGGCACATCAATCACCCGCTGATTGGATGAGCCACGGAAGCGAAGATCATAATCCAGCAGTTCCAGCACAAACCGCCCGTCGATCAGCACGTCGGTTTGCTGCAGCAAATCCATCACGGACGGTTCCCTCTCGCTCCGTTTCAACAGTTGTTCAAACGTATAGCCGGTATAAGCCATCACGTCACGTCCGGTTTTATGTACCTTTGCCGCCAGATCGGCAAGCGGCAAAGGCTGCTCGAACGGATCGCCGCCCGAAAAGGTCACGCCCTGAATCAACGGATCCTGTATCAATTCTTTCAGCAAATCGTCGGTATCCACCTCATATCCGCCGCTGAAATCATGTGTCTGCGGATTATGACAGCCCTTGCAGTGGTGGCGGCAGCCCTGTGTGAAAATAGTATTGCGAATGCCCGGACCGTCCACCACCGATTCCGGCACAATACCCGCCACTCGCAGCTTTGCCATAAGCATTCTCCCCCTTGTATACATAACCATACGCCCATTATATGGGAATCAGTTCCAGCCGACGTTCTCCTTTCCCGTCACACATGAATTCGACACGCCATTCCCTCTCCTGTTGCGTCTTTCGCTCAGATTCATATGCCCTCACCAGCGTTTCCGCATAATTGAGGCAACTCAGTGTGGCAATGGCTGCGCCGTACCAGTGTGACAGAAAACACACTTTCAGCATCTCTCCCCCATATTCGCGTGTCAGATACCACGAATTTGTCAACGCTGTACCTGCGGAAGTACATCGCCCGCTCAGGAGCAGGTAGGACGCGCAGGCAAAACGTACGGTCAGTATTCCTGCGATCAGTACGCCGCTGACAGCCAGACATAACGCCGCCCCCACCAGAAGCGCCAGCAGCGTTTCATCATCGCCGCCAAGTTCATAAGCAGACACGCCTTCCCGCAGACAAAGCCAAGCTGGCGCCAGCGCCATCAGCACCACGCCGCATTGGCATACCGCCAGCCATATCTCCCAGCCAAATGTTGTCAGACGTCCCGCGCTGACCGGTGTAACCATACGCTCCGTTCGCAAAAAATGCGCTGCCACATCGTACAATTCCCGCACAAATGCCATACGGAAATATAATGCCGTCAATCCGGCTCCAGCCCCACTCATGAGCCATAACGGGGTATGTCCGCTGCCGCGCAGCCACAGTACAAAGGCTGCCACTGCCGCTGCGGCAGCAAAAAGATAGGTCAGGCAGAGAGTATAACGGATGGATGTACTCTCTGCCTGGCAACGGGATAACGCAATCATGCCGCGTGACAAATTCATGTGAGAACCGTCCTTGTTCTGCCGTCAAATTTCGTAATCGCAACCAAAGCAGATACAAACACAGTATTTGCGAAATCAAGCGGTTTATTCCTTTAGCGCGCTCTGATCTTGGCACACACCAAGTCACCCATCTCGGAGCAGGTGACCTTGCGGAAACCTTCCACATAAATATCGGGCGTGCGTGCTTCGGTCAGAACATCTGCCACAGCGTTCTCAATGCGTTCCGCCGCGTCAGGCTGACCCAGCGAATATTTCAGCATCATAGATACAGACAGAATCGTAGCGAGAGGGTTGGCAATGTTCTGACCCGCAATGTCGGGCGCCGAGCCATGAATGGGCTCATACAGTCCCGCGCCGGTTGCTCCCAGCGATGCCGACGCCAGCATTCCGATGGAACCGGAAATCATGCTCGCCTCATCCGAGAGAATGTCTCCGAAGATATTCGATGTGAGAATCACATCGAACTGACCGGGATTCCGAACCAGCTGCATCGCGCAGTTATCCACATACATAAAGCTGAGCGCTACCCCGGGATATTCCTTGGACATCTCCGTGACAACTTCTCGCCACAGGCGGCTGCTTTCCAATACATTCGCTTTATCTACCGTGCAGAGCTTCTTGTTGCGCTTCATTGCCATGTCAAATCCGATTCTGGCAATCCGCTCGATTTCGGGTACGGAGTACTTCTCGGTATCATAGGCTGCCGCCACACCGTTTTCCTCCAGACGACCACGTTCCCCAAAATAGATACCGCCGGTCAGTTCCCGTACCACCATGATATCCAGCGAGCCGTTGATAATGTCGGCACGAAGCGGCGAGGCTTCGCGGAGAGGTTCAAAAATACGGGCAGGGCGCAGATTGGCAAAAAGCCCCAGGGCGCTGCGAATACCGAGCAATCCCTTTTCAGGACGCACATTGCCGGGCAGACTGTCCCATTTCGGTCCGCCGACGGCGCCGAGAAGGGTGGAATCCGCCGCCTTGCATTTGGCTACGGTTTCGTCCGGCAGCGGCACACCGGTTGCGTCAATGGCGCAGCCCCCGAGCAGCGCTTCGTCATAGTCAACGGTAAAACCGCATACTTCGGCAGTGGTGTCCAGCACTTTGATGGCTTCATTGACGATTTCCGGTCCGATGCCGTCACCCTTGAGTACGGCGATACGATAATTTTTCATGGTAAATCCATCCTGTCTGTGTAAAAATTCTTGAACCTTATTATATCCCAGCCCCCTCAAAAAATCAAGCGCTTCTTACAATTATCCCACAAAAAACGCCAATGAAGCCTATCACATCCCGGTCTGTTTTTTCATATTCTGATAATGAGATTTATCTCAAGACGTTCCTTTAGGAGGTATAGGCAAATGAACGAAAAAATGTGCGGCAATGATTCGCTCTGCGTCCGGGATTTCGGCGGAAGACCCCTTGTCATTGACCTTGACTGCATCACTGAGTGCAACCCAAATTACCGGACTGCTCTGTGGACCGGTGACTATTTACAGGTAACGCTGATGTGCATTCCGGTAGGCGGCGATATCGGCGCGGAGGTTCACTGTGATACTGACCAGTTCCTGCGGATTGAAAGCGGCTGCGGAATGGCGGTAATGGGGTCCTGCAAAAATAAGATGACCTGCCGCCGGAAAGTTGACGCCGGCGACGCCGTGATCATTCCCGCCGGCACATGGCACAATCTCATCAATACGGGAAATATCCCCCTGAAAATCTATTCCGTCTATGCGCCGCCTCACCATCCCTTCGGCACGGTTCAGCGTACCAAGAAAGAAGCGCAGCAGGCGGAATGCTAAAAAAGAAACCATCGCAAAACCTTTGGATCAGAAGGGTTTGCGATGGTATTTCCTTGTTTTTGGGAAAGAGAAACAACCGCAAGGCAAAAACTATAAAGAGATAAAAATATGATTACGTTTCTTCGAGCAGCAGCCGCATCGCTTCCTGATATTTTTCCCGACGTCGGATATCATGCTCGGTCAGCGTATCCATACGCGTCACATCGCTGTTGTGTCGCAAATCGGCGAGCTTGACCTTCGCCGCCAACGGATTGCGCCGGATCGCCCGGATATAGTCCATATACGGCACGCCTTCCCGGTGGGTCATCAGATCGAGCGCCTGGCAGACCTCTTCGGAAAATCCCATCGCGCGAATCTGTTCC
>CAMJHU010000066.1 GCA_946405565.1 uncultured Clostridia bacterium | reverse complement strand
GAAGACCACCTGCCAGTGCGGTGACGACGTGGGTCGGGATGGACTGGGCAACTTCGGCGGGCATATTCAGGCGCGGCTCATAGGAACGGGAAACAGCGTCAGGCGGACGCTTGCCGGTCAGCGCGTAGAAGATAACGGCACACATACCGTAAACGTCGGTCCACTTGCCCTTCTTGCCTTCGAGGGAATACTGTTCGATGGCACTGAATCCGTCGTAAAATTTGGCATCCAGTTCCGTTTCAGCGAGGTGGGCGTCGGGGCTGCCGAAATCCTGCAATTTGAGGGTGCCGTTGCGGGTCATGATGATGTTTTCGGGGCAGATACCGAAATGCACCAGTCCCATTTCATGCGCGGAAATGATGGTGGAAATCAGCGGCATAAAGAGGGGACGGGCTTCTTCCCAGGTAAAGCGGCGGGCGCGGCGGATAATTTCCTCCAGCGGCTTGCCGTCGATGTATTCGTTGACGATGTAAGCGGTATTGTTGGCTTCAAACAAATCCACTACCGGAATGATGGCAGGCAGACCGGAAAGCTTGGCGACCGTGCGACCGATCTCCATGAAATCCTGCCTGTAATCCTCATAGACCAGCTTGTTGCCGGAGGCAATGACCACGTTGTCATCACCCTTGACGCGGGAGCAGAGCGACTTGGGAAGGTATTCCCTGACAGTCACGCGCCGCTTGCCGGTGATATCAAAGCCGATGTAGGTCACGCCTTCACCATTGGCGCGAAGACGTTTGCCGACGATATATTTATCAAGAAGCAGAGTGCCCGGTTCCAGATAAGGCAGAACCTGCGGCGTGCCTTCCACATAGCCGCATCTGGGACACTCGAGGGCGTCGCCCTTGTTGGTCATGCAGCCGAGGCACAAACCTTTAAACTCCATGAAAATCTCTCCTTTATCCTTGTAAAAGAATCGGTTTAGGAATAAACTGCTGTATAGCAGTTTAGCAGTAAAATTATTCTAGCATATTCCCCGGGAATTGTCAAAGATTATTAATAGTCTGTAACCGCATATACACAAAATGATAACATTGTTTTTATAAAACCGGACATCATAAACGTTATTTGAATTATTTTTCATGATTTTATAGCAACTTTGCCGGGGCTTTGGGGTTCGTCGGTGAGTGTCCGGTACTTTTTCCACACATGCAGGCGGAATTGATAGATCGCTTCCGCTTCCGTCAGTTTTCCCTGTGCGTAAGCCTTTGCCTGCGCGTATAGGTATTTGCTCAGTGTATGATCATATACCGTTGGGGAAGACAGTGAAAGGCTTGACGCGGGGTTATGATAGACCGAAAAGGCGTCAAGATCCTCAAAGAGGGGATTGGCTACGTTTTTAGAAGAAAGCTCCGCAATCACCCCGGTGTGGTTGACCCATTCCATATTGCCCAGTGCGAGCAGCCGCATAAAGGTAGGATCGCAGGTGAAGGCGCGGACGATGTTGCCCACGAGTGCGTGATGGGGGGAATTGGCGGAGGAATAGAGCCAGTTGCCGCCATAGACGAAGCCGTGGGGAGCAGGCGCCACACCAAACTGACCGAAGGAGGCGCCGCCCTGTTTGGCGGCGGTAAAGAGTGTGGTGATGTCCGCACTGTCAGCGGAGACACTTTTGCACAGCCACGGCGCGGCGCAGAAGCAGAAAACACCGTCACTGACCGCTCCCTGCCAGTCGTCGTCAAAGGGATGGATACCCGCCAGTCCTTTGGCAGCGTTAAGCGACTTGACATAATTCAGCCATTGCGAGAGGGTTTCATCAGAGACGGACAGCCGACCGTCCGTGACCCAATGCCCCATCATTTCGCCCTCCACGGCGCGCCAGATTTCCGAGCTGTCAGACATCATGCGAACAGCGCCGTCCGAACGCTCATGAAGCAGATTGGCTGTGGCGAGAAAGGTGTCCCACGACGAGAGCATGGTGCGTATTTCCTCCGGTCGTGTTACGCCGAGGTATTCCGCCGCGTAATCCGTGCGGTAGAGCAATACGCCGGGTTCCGCGTTCATGGCGGAACCGCGCTGTATGCCGTCCGGATCGGAACCGAGCAGGCAGGTGTAGGGATACTGTGAGGCGAGGTCGTCGGAGGTGATGCCCAGCTGCAAGAGCGACGCCACAGAGGGATTTGTTGCAAAAAAAGGCGCCATTTCGTCATTGCCCACAAAGAGATCAATGACCTCGCCCCGGAGCAGCCGTTGTTCCACATTCTGCTGATACCCCACGATCTCGTCGTTGAGCCATCGGATTTCCACGTCTGCCATCTCGTCGCGGTGACGGGGAAGATAATAGGTTTCCATGGCGCGGCGGAAATCATCGTTCCACGAAAGAATCGTGAGAACCGTCTTGGTGGAGTTGTCGGCTTGAGCTGTTGTTCCGTTACGGCGGCAGGACGTTGCCGATACCGCGGTGATCCATAGTGCCAGCAGAAAAGACGTGAGGCGAATGAAACGCGGATACGATACGGAAGAAACAGAAAGCAGGTTCATCATACAGCGTCACACTCCTTCCGAAGAATAGTCAAAGCCAGAAAAAACCAATATTCATATTATACCATAGAAATGAAGAAACCATGCCTTATCTATGAAAATCTATGAAATATTTTGTGACGGGCGGAAAATTTTATGATACGATGGTGCCGCCGCCGATAACGGTGATGCCGTCGTCCGCGTCGTAACAGACCACTGCCTGTCCCGGCGCGACGGCACGCTGGGGATGGTCAAACGTCAGGTGAAGGGAATCCTCACCGGTCTGCTCGAGCAATGCGGGTTCTTCCCGTTGACTGTACCGCACCTTCGCAATGACCCGGAGCGGCGCGTTCAGCCGGGGAATGGCAATCAGATTGATGTCGCGGGCGTTGACCTCGCGGGAGAACAGATCGGCGTTGTCCCCCAAGGTGACGGTACGGGCGGCAACGTCCTTGGCGCAGACGTACATGGGCTTGTTGAAACCCATGCCCAATCCCTTGCGCTGTCCGATGGTATAGCGTATGGTTCCTTTGTGACGACCGATGACGTGACCTTCTTTGTCCACAAAGTCTCCCTCCAGGAAGTGTTCGCCGCAGAAGCGTTCCAGAAAGGCGACATAATCCCCGTCGGGGATAAAGCAGATGTCCTGACTGTCGTGCCGACGGGCATTGGCAAAGCCGTTTTCTTCCGCGATGCGGCGCACCTCCGGTTTGGTGAGCGTCCCCAGCGGCAGGAGGGTGTGAGCGAGCTGATATTGGTTCAGTCCGTACAGGAAGTAGGTCTGATCTTTGGCGGTATCCACCGCCTTTTGCAGCAGCCAGCGTCCGGAAGAGCTGTCTTGGGCGACGCGGGCATAGTGACCCGTCACCACAGCGTCGCAGCCTAGGTTCAGCGCGCGCCGCAGCAATCCGCCGAATTTGACAAAGCGATTACAGAGGATACAGGGGTTGGGTGTATCGCCGCGGCGGTAAATGTCGGCGAAGCGGCGCATGACGGCATTTTCAAATTCTTCCTGCATGTCAAAGACAAAGTGTCCGATTCCCAGACGGTCGCAGACCCCCTTGGCATCCTGTACGTCGTCGTTCGAGCCGCAGATTTTTTCCGTCCTTTCCGACGCGGTAAGGGCAGCGCGGTCAAAAAGCCGCATGGTGCCGCCGATGGTTTCGGTTCCTTCGCGCAGCGTAAGCAGTGCCGCTACCGAACTGTCCACGCCGCCGCTCATGGCGATCATGGCTTTTTTCATGAGATGTCACCGTGCTTTCTGTCTTTATAAAAAGGGCACTGCCGCAGGTCATTTTACCCGAAGCAGTGCGTCTTCTCATCGTCGTAAATGATGAATTGTAAAATGATTTATTTGAGAACCGCGAGCAGTACGCCGGCGGCGACAGCCGAACCGATCACGCCCGCGACGTTGGGTCCGAGTGCGTGCATGAGCAGGTAATTGTTGGGGTCGGTTTCCTGTCCCACCTTCTGCGAGACACGCGCCGCCATCGGAACCGCGGATACGCCTGCCGAGCCGATGAGGGGGTTCACCTTTCCGCCGGTAAAGAGATACATCAGTTTGCCGAAGATCACGCCAAAGGCAGTGCCGAGACAGAATGCCGCCAGACCCAGTCCCACAATCATCAGGGTTTCCGTCTTGAGGAAGACCTCCGCACGCGCCGTCGCGCCGACCGTGACGCCGAGGAAGATTGTGACAATATTCATCAGCTCATTCTGAGCCGCGTCGGAGATTCTCTTGACCACACCGCTTTCGCGCATGAGGTTGCCGAGCATCAGCATACCCACCAGCGGCGCCGCCGAGGGCAGCAGCAGTGCCACCACAATGGTGACAATGATGGGGAACATGATCTTTTCGGTCTTGGAAACCTTGCGCAGCTGGGTCATGACCACGGCGCGTTCCTTCTTGGTGGTCAGCGCGCGCATGATGGGCGGCTGAATGATGGGAACCAGCGCCATATAGCTGTAAGCTGCCACGGCAATGGGTCCGAGGTATTCCGCCGCGAGCTTGGATGTGACATAAATGGCAGTGGGACCGTCCGCGCCGCCGATAATCGCGATCGCGCCCGCGACCTTGGCAGGGAATCCCAGCAGAATCGCGCCGCAGAAGGTAGCAAAGATGCCGATCTGTGCCGCCGCGCCGAGAATGAAGCTCTTGGGATTGGCGAGCAGCGGTCCGAAGTCGGACATCGCGCCGATGCCGAGGAAGATGAGCGGGGGATAGATGCCCAGCTTCACGCCGAGATAGAGGTAATAGAGCAGACCGCCTGAATGCGCCACTTCCACATAGGTGTTGCCGTCCGGCATGACGATCTGACCGTATTTGGCAAGCTCCGTCGCGGAGGCAACCGCGAGGTCGGAGCCGGACACAGGCGCCGCCAGCTTGAGTTCGGTGAGTGGCACGTCCATCACGCCGGAGAGCGGCAGGTTGACCAGCAGCATACCGAAGGCGATGGGAAGCAGCAGCAGCGGTTCAAACTGTTTGCCGATCGCCAGATAGAGCAGGAAGCAGGCGACCGCAATCATAATGGCGTTTTTCCAGCCTTCTCCCTCGAAGAGGAAAAGCAAGCCTGATTCATTGAGGATACTGAGGATTGATGCCCATATTGAAGATAAGATTTCCATGCAGGAACCACCTTTCTAAGTATAACCGGAGAGGGAAAATCAGAAGGGACGGGTGTTTTCAAACAGTCCCGAAGCCGCCCATGCGGTACGTCCCGCCACCGGCGTGCGGGCGCGTGAAACCTTTTTGACACGATAGGTCTTGCCGTCGTCCAGCGAAGCAATCGCCGCCGCGATGACCGCGATGATTTCGCCCGGAATCTCGCCGTCGCTGAGCGGCTGAGGCGTCGCCGCAACGGGAGCCTGTACGGGTACAGACTGCTTGGGGGCTTCTGCTTTTTTTGGCTCGCTGCCCTGTGTAAAAATACGGAAAATCGCGCCGTAGGCGTAAAAGATGAAAATGAGCAGCACCAGAATCGCAAACACAATGACAATGCCCGACACCGTGATGACTGCCATGAGCATTCCCTTGTCGTCGAACAATTCGGACTGGACAAAAGGAGTGAAAACTGTCAGCATAGAAATTCATTCTCTCCCAACGTTTGAGGAATTTTGCATGGAGCCGGGACGTGTGATACGGCGGAGGAGCCGACTTCCCCTCTATGCAATACTATTGAAATATTATAGCCCAGCCCCCCGTGCATTGCAAGATTTTACCGGGAAGATTTCGCGTCTTAGACGCATTTTTTACCTTTTGTACAGAATTGAACGGGCAAAGTTGGGCAATTGGTGAATAGTCTGATGCGGGATGATAAAACAGAAAAAACCGACCCTTGGAAGGTCGGCGGATGTATCAGCATCACATCGGAGAAGCGGCGCAGCATACACGGAAAGAAGACCGTCTGCTTTTTCGGATGATCCTTTGGGGATCCCCATTGGCGTGTTCCGACAAAGGGGATGAGCCGTTATACGCTATCGTATATCGTACCCTTCACCACCTTGTCATTTGAACGGAACGGCGGTTTCACACCCGTGGCAAAATCCCGCCGCGGCGAATCTCCTGATGTGAACAGACACGGCTCAACGCACGGCTCATTTGACCCCGTAAAGGATCATCCTTGTGTCTGCACTCGTAGTATATGAATAAAGATCGGTAATTATGCAAGCCGACTTGCAAAAAAAACGGTGAGCCTTTGCCATTTTTTTCATATTTCTTGATTTTGTCCTTGAATTATCCGATGTTTCATGATAGAATAATCCTGTAAGCTGATCGCGTCCGTGATCGGCAGCAAAAACAACAAAATCAGTTCAGCTTTAGGAGGACGAAATATGAGCAATATCTTGTTTGTAGGTTCGGAATGCGATCCTTTTGTCAAGACAGGCGGTCTGGCTGACGTTATGTCGGCGCTCCCCAAAGCGCTCGCGCAGCAGGGCGACCTTGACGTGCGCGTGGTGCTGCCTTGCTACACCTGCATCCCTGAGCATTTCCGCAACAGCATGACCTATGTGACCCATTTCTATATGGACTTCACCCGCGACTGCCATATGTATTATGTCGGTCTCAAGGAGTACTGGTGGAACGGCGTCAGATTCTATTTCATCGACAACGAGTATTTCTTCGGGCGCGGCAATCCCTACACCGATATGGCGGGTGACATCGTCCCCTTCATCTTCTTCTCCAAGGCTGTGCTGGCTTCGATGTGTGCCATCGGCTTCCATCCCGACGTGATTCACTGTCATGACTGGCAGGCGGCGCTGGTACCGGTCTATCTCCACACCGTCTATGAAGGCAACCCCTTCTACAACGGCACCAAGACCGTGCTGACCATCCACAACCTGCATTTCCAGGGCATCGCCAACATCGACACCGTGAAGTATCACTCCAACATTCCGGAGTATGCCTTCTCGCCCGATCGCCTTGAGTTCAACGGCGACGCCAACATCATGAAGGGCGGCATCGTGTATTCCAACTTTGTCACCACCGTCAGCCATACCTACGCCAATGAAATCCGCACCCCCGAATACGGTGAGGCGCTCGACGGCGTGCTGAACGATTACAGCTATAAGCTCGGCGGCATCGTCAACGGCGTGGACTACGATACCTACAACCCCGGCACCGACTGGTACATCTATGACCGCTACGGCGTGGACAACTTCCCCGACGCCAAGCGCTGGAACAAAGAAAAGCTCCAGGGCGAGTTGGGCTTGCAGCAGGATGTCAACAAGTTCATGATCGGCATTATCTCCCGTCTGACCGACCAGAAGGGTCTTGATCTGGTCAACGCTGTCATGAACCGCATCGTGGACGACCACACGCAGGTTGTCGTGATCGGTACCGGCGATCCCTTCTATGAGGATTCGTTCCGCAACTATGAGAATTATCACAGAGGTCGCGTCTGCTCCAATATCATGTATTCCAATGAGCGCGCCCATAAACTCTATGCCGCAGCCGACGCAATTCTGGTTCCCTCCCGCTTTGAACCCTGCGGTCTGACCCAGCTCATCGCCATGCGCTACGGCACCGTGCCGATCGTGCGCGAGACCGGCGGTCTGAGAGATACCGTGCAGCCCTATAACAGTTTTGACCACACCGGTACCGGCTTCACCTTCTACGAGTACAATGCCGAAGTGATGCTGAACGTCATCAATTACGCCAAGCAGATCTTCTTTGAAGACCGGTTCGGCTGGGAGTGCATTGCCAGACGCGGCATGGAATCCGACTTCTCGTGGTACCGTTCCGCCGGCGATTACAGAAATATCTACAATTGGCTCATGAGCCAGTGGTAATCATTGAATTCGGAATGCGTAATCCGGAATGATCATGAATCAAATCCGTCCGGGCAGCTGCGAATTGGCAGCTGGTTCGGGCGGATTTTTTATGTGTATGGTTGAGATGACGCTATCTCTTTTTTGCCGGGTACGCGATAAACGGAATCGGGCGCGGGGGCGCGGCTGAATAAGGGTGGAGGCGTGAAACGTTCCGGGATGTATGGAAGAGAAATTCGCTTGGCGCGCGTCCGGGCTTTTGTCCCCATGCGCGCGTCAGGGGCGTATACGGCTTACGCCGCCCGCGTACCTCGCGCGATGGGACTTATCATGACAAATCCTACTGCTTCTCGGATTGCGCGTGCTGTCGCCGCGCAGACAATTTTGGACATGGGATAAAAAAGACCA
>CAMJHU010000065.1 GCA_946405565.1 uncultured Clostridia bacterium | reverse complement strand
CAATTCCTTCCATTCGGCTTTGAATTCCTCGATACGTTGCAAGCCCGCTTCGGTGATATGATAGTATTTCCGAAGTCTTCCGTCGTGTTCCGCGGTTTGCACCGTCAGCATCTTCGCGGATTCCAGACGTTTGAGTATGGTGTATAAGGTCGATTCCGAAAGCTCGATATACGGCTTGAGATCTTTGATGATTTTGTAGCCGTATGAATCCTCATTCTTGATGGCAGCAAGAACGCAGATTTCCAAAAAACCTCGCTTCAGCTGAATATCCATACTATACCTCCTTTCATGTTATACATCATATCACGAAGTATATCACTTGTCAAGGTATATCAATATTTTTTGTACACTTTTTTATTGTGCTCATTTATAGGTTAAAAGAATGTTGTTTTTTAAAGACCGAAAGAAAGCAGATGTCAGATACTTCTGAAGCAAGGATCAAATAATTTGTTAAAAAAATATAAAATTTTTGTATTTTTTTCTAAAAAATAGTGACTATTTAAAAAACGTGTGTTATACTACTATGGTAAAGTCAATTGTTGTAGGCGGGCTGTGTGGTTTTCACCGTTTTTTCGCTCATTCGGTGGGACTGTCCGCACGGCTGCGTTTCTGATACGGCAAGGGACTTTGCTTGTACGTCGTGTCCCTAATCGGCGTTTTTCCGTGACGATCAGTGGCATGACAGTTTGAGAATGAATTGTGAATGTGAGAGGAGTCCTTCTGTATTGTACGAGGAAATCGTTCCTGGAGAATTTATCGACAGCCCGGAGATTGCAGCCGGTTTGTTTGGCAGCTTTGATGAAAATATCCGGCTGCTTCAGAATACCTTCCATGTGGATATTGTATCCCGCGGCTCAGAGATAAAGCTGTCGGGTCAGCGGCAGGAGGACGTGCGTCGTGCCGCCAAAACCGTGCGGTTTCTGATTGCCCGGCTGAAACAGGGAGAGATTCTGGACGAACAGGCTGTGAGGTACGGCATTTCCCTTGTAGAAGAGACTGCGGACGGCACTGACGCGGAGGGTTTGATACAGCAGATGCCTGATGAATGTATTTGCGTGACGTCAAAAGGCAAACCCATCAAGCCGAAAACGTTAGGTCAGGGACGATATGTCGAAGCAATTCAAACGCATTCCATCACGTTCGGTGTCGGTCCTGCCGGCACCGGCAAAACCTATCTCGCCGTCGCCATGGCAGTGGCGGCGTTTCGGCGGGGTGAGGCGGATCGCATCATTCTCACGCGCCCGGCGGTCGAGGCGGGGGAAAAGCTGGGATTTTTGCCCGGTGACCTCCAATCCAAGATCGACCCTTACCTGCGACCGCTCTACGACGCGCTTTTTGATATGCTGGGAGCGGAAGGATACCAGCGCTGTCTCGAACGAGGCACCATTGAAGTGGCGCCGCTGGCATATATGCGCGGCAGAACGCTCGATGACAGCTTTATCATTCTCGATGAGGCACAGAATACCTCCCGGGAGCAAATGAAAATGTTCTTGACCCGTCTCGGCTTCCGTTCGAAAATGGTGGTCAATGGTGATATCACCCAGATCGATCTGCCTGACGGCAAAAAATCAGGACTGTCTGAAGCAGTCCGCATATTGAATCATACTGATGATATCGCTATTGTGCGTTTTACCGGACGGGATGTCGTTCGTCATAAGCTCGTGCAGGATATCATCAAGGCTTACGAGAAAAGTGAGGAGGCCAAAGCGAAACATGGATAATACCACTGGCAGAACAAAAGTAATTATCAGTGATCAGCAGCGTGCGGTGAGAGTACCTACCGGCATTCGACTGCTTATCAGAAGATGCTGCAACGCCGTTTTGCAGCTGGAACAGATTGCCGGACCCTGTGAAGTGAGTGTGACATTTGTGGATAATGAAGAGATTCAGCGTCTCAACGCGGAATTCCGGCATAATGATTATCCCACCGACGTCCTTTCTTTCCCGCTTGGTGTCAACGGCGATTATGACATCAATCCGGAAACAGGCGCCAAGCAATTGGGTGACATTGTGCTGTGTGTACCCATTGCGGTGGAGCAGGCCAAGCGTTATGGTCATTCGCTGCAGCGTGAAATTGGTTATCTTACCGTACATTCCATGCTTCACTTGCTGGGATATGACCATGAGCAGGGAGGTCTGGAGGCTGTGCGCATGAGAGAAAAAGAGGAAACCGTGATGATTTCGCTCGGTCTGCCGCGCAACAGCAGTTATGTCCCGCAATCTACTGACGAGATTTAACCGTATCGTTATAAAAAGAAAAAAAGCAGAGTGATTGACTTGGATGGTCAAAAGAATGCCGTCCAAAACAATCCTCAGCTTTTTGCTTTGTTAAAATAAAATGCCTTTGAAACAGACCTGCTGACGGTTTTGGTCGTAATCCCAACTGTGATGGGCGCCGCCATGACAGAATTCGCAGGCGTCACAAGCCATGCACGTTTCGCTGCGTTCGCTGAGATCAGCGCGGAACACACCAAAACGGTTTTCCCATACATCGCGGAGACTATCGCGCAGGATGTTGCCCTGAATCAATTCCGGACGGCGCTCGATATCGAGACACGCGCCGATATCACCGTTGGACATGATGCTGGCGGTGTAAATGCCCGCGTTGCAGAGAAAATACCATTTTCGCACCTGCCGTTCATAATCCGGTCCCAGAAAGTGGCTGCATCCATAAGTCAGCGACCAGCCTTCTGCCCGCTTGTCTCGAATAAAGTCGAACAGGCGCCGGTAATCATCCGGGGAGAGGAGCAGTTCAGGATGCTGTCTGGCGCGTCCGATAGGTTCCATACTGATGACCCGCCAGGATTGAATCTGGAGAGCCTTCATGATCTCAAACAGAGCCGGCAGTTCCGAAAGACTGCGGCGGGTGACAACGGTCGTCACCTGAATATGCTGAAAGCCGCCCACTTCTATCAATGACTGAATGCCCCGCATAGCAGCATCATAGGCACCCTGACGGTTTCTGAAGGTATCGTGGGTTTCGGGCAGACCGTCAATGCTGACCGAGATGGTTTTCATTCCGCATTCCCACAGCCGTCGTGCCGTTTTGCCGTCAATCAGAATGGCATTGCTGGTCATGCCACAGCGGAAGCCAAGGGAATGGGCATACCCCATGATATCAAAAAAATCGGCTCGCAGCAGCGGCTCGCCGCCGGTGACGTCCAACTCCGGCAGGTGGTCAGCAAAATCCGCTTTGACGCTGTCTAGGATCGTACGGTATTGTGCTGTCGTCAGTTCATCGGTCAGATGAGAGGTCTCGGATTCTCCGCAGCGGCTGCCGCAGTGCAGACAATATTCGTTGCAGCGCCGGGTGAGCTCGAGAAACAGATTGCGCAGCGGGGGATGGGGGAGAATGGAGCGCCGATAGGCTGCCAGTTCCCGCAGATGGGCTGTCTGGATGCGTCTGGCTTGATCGGTGAGATAATGTGCCATACTTTTAGTTTTCTCCTTCAGGCGACGGCTGCGGGTTGTCAGTGTCATCGGACGGTGTGGGTTCCTGTTCCTCCGTCGGTTCTTCGACCGGATCTTCGACCGGCTCTTCGTAGGGCATGGGAGGACCGTAGACGTCTTCTTCCTGATTTTCACTGGGGTCAAACGAACAGCCGTTCAGCGTTCCGGTCATCGCGAGGGATGCCATGACCGACGCAAGCAATTTGCTTTTCTTCATAGGGAGATCATCACCTTTCTAAAAGTTAACGAATGTTATTCTTCTGGCGCGTTTTTTCACTGAGGGCATCAACCGCGGCAATGGGATGGAACAGCAGGGGGACGATGGGAATATTGGGTATGATCCAAGCTGCCGCACAGCAAATCGCCAACGGAATCAGCGTAGCGGCGGTCAGTGCCACGACCGGATTGCCGATATGCAGTTTCACCGTGACCGCGTGCATCGCCCCGACAAAGTAGACGTGAAGCAGATAGATGATCAGCGAGCGTTTTCCCAGCCATGTGAGCCACTTGTTTTCTCCGATTGCCGGAAAACGGGAAAACAGCGTTATTAACAATATACATACCGCTATCGGATTTAAAGCCATTGTGAAAAAAGAGTAAATCCATTCATTACGGGAATGTGCAATCAGATAGGCGTATGTCAGGTATGCTGTATTCAGAATCACGATGCCGGCAGCGCCAACGGTAACGGTTTTATGGCGCAGTATCGGTTTCCACTCTTTGCAATAGACGTCGGCGGCAAAAAACACACCGTATCTCAGCAGGTTGCAGAGACAAAGCATATGCAAAAAAACGGATTTGCTCAAAAAGGTTGCCAGACAACTGATGCCCATCAACGTGATAAAGCACAAAGGTATTTTCCATTTATTGTGATTTTTAATATTGAAGTAATACATCCATCCAAAAAGCCAATAATAGATGATCAATACCCAAAGGTACCACATGAAGGTGGACGGTAAAAAAAATCATTTTGATCAGGCGGGACGGCTTGATCGTGTTGTTGAGAAACGGTGAGCAGATGAATTTTAACAGGGTTGGCACCACTTGAAAGATCAGGTAAATGAGAAGCAGGTTGAGCGTGGAACGACCGATCTTTTGCGTGGGTAGCCGATGACTCTGCAGTTTGGAAAGACGAAATGTGATACCGCTCAGCACGAAAAAAACCGGCATATGCCATGAATAAACCCAGTGCCTTGCCAACTGAAGCACATCTATGGATGCTGGATACGTATGATTATGCGCAAAATCGAAAAGCACGTGTCCTAAAACAACAAAAATAATCGTAAATCCTTTTAATGAATCAATCCACAAGACTCTTTGTTTTTCCGGATGTAAAGAATTTGTACTTATCTGAAACACATCCTTGGATTGCTGTATCATGATTTTCATTTTTACTCAACAAATCATAAGAATCTGATACACTGTCAGACGCCGTATTGTTCCCGGACGAACCGTTCCAGCACGGGCAGACTGCGCTTTACCTTTTCGGTGTCAATGCAATACGCCATACGGAAATAGCCGGGGCAGCCAAAGTTATCAGCCGGCACCAGCACCAGATCATAAGCCAATGCCTTCCGGCAGAAGCCGCCCGCGTCTTTCTCCAGCGCCTTGGGGAAGATATAGAAGGTGCCGCCGGGTTTGACCACCGTAAAGCCCAGCTCCGACAGCCTGTCATAGATCAGGTTCATATTGGTTTCATAGACGGACAGATCGCTGGTTTCGTTGATGACGCGGGAAACCGCGAGCTGAATAATCGAAGGAGGGCAGTTGTGACCGATGCCGCGGCTGATCTGACCGCACATGACGGCGATGAGATCAGCGTCTGTGGCGCGGGGATTGACTGCCACGTAGCCGATACGTTCACCCGGCAGACTGAGACTCTTGGAGAAGGAATAGCAGGTGAGGGTGTTGTCATAGAAGGATGCCACATACGGCGCGTCCACGCCCGCAAAGACAATTTCGCGATATGGCTCGTCGCTGATGAGGAAGATGTCGTGACCATACTCCACCTGTTTCTTTCGCAGCAGGTCGGCAAGCGCGGTGAGGGTCTGGGTGGAATAGACCACGCCGGAGGGATTGTTTGGCGTATTGATGAGAACCGCCGCCACTTTATCGGTCAGCATTTGTTCAAACGACTCAAAGTTGATTTGAAAATCCTCCGTGCGGGGAGGAACGACCTTGAGAATTGCACCTGTCTGGTTGACGTAGGGTGTGTATTCGGGAAAAAACGGGGCAAAGGTGAGTACTTCGTCGCCGGACTGGGTAACACAGCGCACGGCGTGAGCGACTGCGCCAGCCGCGCCGGTGGTCATAAAGATATGCTTGCTTTCATAATTCACGCCGAAACGGGAACGGAGACTGTCGGCAACGGCGCGGCGCACCGATTCGATGCCCAGAGAAGGGCTGTAACCGTGCAGGGCGACGGGTTCTGCGGTATGAAGAAGTTCGATCATGGTATCGGTGAAGTGCTGTGTGCAGGGAACGCTGGGATTGCCCAGACTGAAATCAAAGACATTTTCGCTGCCGATTTCCCTGCCGCGCGCGGTGGCATATTCGCTCAGTTCGCGGATAATGGATTTGTGCTGCAACATTTGCTTGTACTGGGGATTAATCATAGTGAGGTTCCTCCGGAAGAAATCATAGAATCGTCATGTTTGCCGTGACAGCGGCATATATGGTTATTATAGCATAACTTATTTCGATATGCAATGTTTTTTCGGGGAAGGTTATCCGTGTAAATGATGAATAGTAATCCGTTTATATATTTCTATGAGGAAAGCTGTTTTCTGGCGACATCGGGATTGCTGTCGCTTTCGATCACGGGATGGTTGGCGGTAGCGGCAGCACATATGAGGCAAAAGCGAAGGGATGACTTTTTTTCCGCCTGTATAGGAATGATGATCTTTGTCTGTGCCAAAAATATAGTGACGGACTGCGGATGGAGCTTTGCGGCGTTGTTTGGCGTGCCGGGCGGATTAACGACGCAGCTGTGCATGATGTGGAGCGCTTTTCTGTTTTTCCGGATATTCGGGGAGTGCTGCCGCGAGGACGGCACAATGCCGGAACGAAATCTTTCGCTTTCGGCTACAGTAGCGTTGGTGTGCCTGTTGGCGGGACGGCATTGCCTGATGCCGGAGCTAACCATACGGCTGATGTGGTATTGGCTGGGAGAAGCGATGGAGGGCTCTCTTTTGGGTGTGGCGGTACTGGCGGATTCCCAGAAAAGTCAAAGGGTGTGTCCTTCTGCGCTGACCGGTCGTGCGGCAGTAGTGCTGTGCGGAAAAGGAATCATCTGCGCGTTGCTGGTTCTGTGGAAATCCACATGGTCTGATTTTCCGGGCGAATTTGCCGGCGCGGTGCTGATGACAGTCGGAACGGCGGGTTTGGTGTGTGAATTTGTGAGGACACTGAAAACGCAAAGCAATGTGACCGCAAGCGGTTTTGCCGCGGGATTGATGATAGCGCTGGTCACGGCGTCGCTGTTCGGATAAAATGAGGTGGCGGCAGAATTAAAAATAATTTAAGATTTGCGGAGTTGACAAATGCCACACAACCATGTAATATAGAATAGATAATGTGTTCGGATTCATGAACCGTATAGACTGCACTGTCAACGGTCATCTGTTCAGGTTTTATTGCAACGTGTTCGGAAAAACGCTATATGGAAGATGAGGTGAGTCTTGCCCGACCTGTGTGAGTGAGCGGTTGTGCAAGCTGTTTTTTATCGCCCGCCTTCCCGAAAAATGAGTTATAATGATAATGGAGGATTATTTGTGCAACAGGAAAACGGAAAAAAAACACGGAAAAATCCCGGCTATGCGTCCAATACGCCGGAAAACCGTCATAGAAAAGTCAAGTCGGACAGCGGCGCGAAGTACGGGCGGTTCCGTCCCGGTACACCTGCCCGGTCAGGCGCGGAAAAGGACGCCGCTCCCGGTCGGGATATTGCCGTGCGTCGTTCCGGCAGCTATACCGGTTATCGCAAGAAAGTACCCCACCGTCAGCAGCGCGGCGCGCAGCCGACAGCTATGCCGGTGCGGATTTCGTTTATCGGCGGTCTCAATGAGATTGGTAAGAATATTACCATGTTTGAGTACGGCGATGACGCTATTGTAGTAGACTGCGGCATGGCATTCCCGGATGATACCATGCTAGGCGTGGATCTGGTGATACCCGATTTCACCTATCTGGAAAACAACAAGGATAAAATCAAGGGTATTTTCCTTACACACGGTCATGAGGATCATATCGGTTCTCTGCCGTATCTGCTGAAAAAAATCAATCTGCCGCTTTACGGCACTCGCTTGACGCTGGGACTTGTGGAAGGGAAACTGCGTGAGCACCGATTGCTTGATTCGGCGATTATGCACGAAGTGTCCGCCGGTCAGACTGTCAACGTGGGCAGCTTTCAGGTGGAATTTATCAATGTGAACCATTCCATCCCTGACGCGGTGGGATTTGCGATTCACACCCCCGCAGGCGTGATTGTTCACACCGGCGACTTTAAGATTGACTCCACGCCGATTCACGGCGATATGATTGATCTTGGCAGATTTGCGCAGCTCGGTAAGGAAGGAGTTCTCTGCATGATGGCGGATTCCACCAACGCCGAACGTCCCGGATTTACGATGAGCGAACGCAAGGTGGGTGAATCCTTTAACACGTTGTTTCAGAGCGAATCCGCAAAGGACAAGCGTATTATCATCGCTA